>CAYPQM010000093.1:0-26121 GCA_964412845.1 uncultured Streptosporangiaceae bacterium | reverse complement strand
CCTCGTCGAGCACTAGTTCCTCGTCGAGTAGCAGCGCCGCCCTCTCGGGCACGCTCAACGCGAGCGGATCGACGTTCCAGCTCACCTTCCAGCAGGCTGCCATCCAGAGCTTCAAGACGGCCCAGTCCGGCGTGACGGTCAACTACGGCGGCGGCGGCTCGGGTAAGGGGCGCACGGACCTGGCTTCGGGGACCGTCAACTTCGCGGGCTCGGACTCGCCGATCCCGCCCGAGGAGACGGCGGGCTTCAAGGGCAAGAAGGTGCTGTATTTCCCCATCCTGATCGGCCCGATTACCGTCTCGTACAACCTGTCAGGCGTCAGCAGCCTGAAGCTGTCGCCGGCGACCATCGCGGGCATCTTCGATGGCAAGATCACGAAGTGGAACGACCCGGCGATCAAGGCGGACAACTCCGGTGTCACGCTGCCCAGCACCTCGATCACCATCGCCCGCCGCTCGGACTCCTCGGGCACCACGGCCAACTTCTCCCTGTTCCTCATGGACGCCGCGCCCAGCGTGTGGAAGCTCGGCAGCAGCTCGACCATCAACTGGCCGGCCAGCAGCCGGGGCGGCGACGGCAACGGCGGGGTGGCACAGATCGTCAAGTCCACTCCCGGGGCCATCGGGTACGTGGACTTCGCCGACGCCAAGGCGTCCGGGCTGACCTTCGCTTCCGTCAAGAACAAGGCCGGCGACTACATCGCGCCGTCGCCGACGGCGGCCTCCGCGGCCGCAGCCGGGGCCACCGTCGCGTCCGACCTGACGTTCCACGCGGTCTGGTCAGGCGACGCCACCGCGTACCCGATCACCTATCAGACGTGGGACCTGGTCTACCAGAAGCAGTCGAGCGCGACCACGGCAAAGCTGCTCCAGGCGTACCTCGGCTACCTGCTCGGAGCCGGTCAGCAACTGCTCCCCAGCCTGGGCTACGCGCCGCTGCCCGCCAGCCTCGACCAGAAGGCCAAAGCGCAGCTCAGCATGATCGGCTCATGATGACTGACCCCATCATCGAGCCGACGTGAGCACCGTGACGCAACCCGATCAGATTGGCTCGTTGGCGTGAGCATTGTGACGAAGGTGGATCCGGCCGGCCCGGCCGGATCCACCCGTCCCTTGGCCGAGCGGCGGCCACTCGGCGATCGCGCCTTCCAGGTCATCGCGCTCGGGTCCGGCCTGCTGGTGCTGGTGATCCTCATCCTGATCGCCATCTCGACCAGCCAGCAGGCCTCGTCGTGGTTCAGCGCCGAGGGCCTGAAGATCTTCTCGACCACCTGGAACCCCACGACCCACCAATTCGGCGCGCTGGCCTTCATTTACGGCACGGCCATCACGGCGGTGATCGCGCTCGTGATCGCTGTCCCGGTCAGCGTGGGCGTCGCCCTGCTGCTGACCGAGGTCGTGCCGCGCCGGTGGGCGCGCCCGATTGTGTACGTGATCGACCTCCTGGCGGTGGTCCCCTCCGTGGTCTGGGGCCTGTGGGGGATCCTGGTGTTCGCGCCCTGGGTCCAGCACATCTACGGCTCGATCGGCTCAGGCGTCAACGGCATCCCGGTGCTGGATTCCCTGTTCGGGCCGCCCACGAGCGGGGCCTCGTTCTTTACCGCCGGCATCATCCTGGCCTTCATGATCACGCCGATCGTGACCTCGCTGTCGCGCGAGGTCATCGCGACGGTGCCGGTGATCGACAGGGAGGGCGCGTACGCGCTGGGCGCCACCCGCCTGGAGATGATCCGCGGCGCCGTCTGGCCGCACAGCCAGGGCGGCATCGTCGGGGCGGTGCTGCTCGGGCTGGGCCGGGCGATGGGCGAGACGATCGCGGCGGCGCTGGTCATCGGCTCGTCGGCCACGATCACCTCGCACCTGTTCGCCCCTGGCTACAACATGCCCTCGGTCATCGCGAACGAGTTCGGCGAGGCCACTGGCGTGTTCCGGGCCGGGCTGATGGGACTCGGCGTCCTCCTGTTCGCCTTCACGATCATCATTAACGTCCTGGCCCGCGCGGTCGTGGAGCGTTCCACCCGACGGCAGAGGGGGGCGTGATGGCTGTCACCGCCGGTCAGCAGGATGTCGACCTGCGAGAACCGGCATCCTGGCGGCGCACCAAGAACCGCATCGCGACCGCCCTGATGGTGCTCGCGTTCGTGCTCGTGATCATCCCGCTGGGCTTCGTCCTGTACACCGTGATCGCCAAGGGCGCCTCGGTCATCAGCTGGTCCTTCCTGACCAGCGGGATCCCGGTGAATGTGTCGCCCGCCAACGTGGGCGGGATGGGGCCGGCGATAGTCGGCACGCTCGAGATCACGGCCCTGGCCACGGTCGTAGCCGTGCCGCTCGGCATCCTGGGCGCGGTCTACCTCAACGAGTACGGCGGCAAGGGCCTGCTGGCGCGGCTCATCGGGTTCATGTCCGACGTGATGACGGGCGTGCCCTCGATCGTGATGGGGCTTTTCATCTTCTCGCTCTGGGTCCTGCACTTCGGCTACTCAGGCCTGGCCGGCGCGCTCGCCCTGGGCTGCCTGATGCTGCCGATCGTGATCCGCTCCACCTACGAGATGCTGAGGCTGGT
The DNA here is from genome assembly GCA_964412845.1 of uncultured Streptosporangiaceae bacterium. Taxonomy (GTDB): domain Bacteria; phylum Actinomycetota; class Actinomycetes; order Streptosporangiales; family Streptosporangiaceae; genus JAWWPY01. The sequence continues at coordinate 23,556 of CAYPQM010000093.1, read as the reverse complement.
GCCGAACTCGCTGCGTGAGGCGAGCTACGCTCTCGGTGCCTCCAAGGCCCGCGTGACGGTGACGGTGGTGTTGCCGACGGCGATCGGCGGGATTGTCAGCGGCGCCCTGCTCGCGGTCGCCCGGGCCGCGGGTGAGACGGCCCCGCTGCTGTTCACCATCCTCACGGTGACCACCGTGAACCGGAACGTGTTCAGCGGCGCCAACACCTCGCTTCCCTCGCAGATCTTCGCGAACGCATCATCGCCGTATGTCGGCGCCCAGGCCCGCGGCTGGGGCGCGGCCCTGACGCTCATCGCGCTTGCCTTTATCCTGATGATAATTGCCCGCTTTGTCACCGCACGATTCACAAGATCTCTGCGCTAGGAACGTCATGGAAAATCCTGACCAGAACCTTGTTGCCACTCAGCAGCCCGAGCCAGCAGCCGAGGTGCAGCCGCAGGTGCAGCCGCAGCCGCAGGTGCGGCCGGTGACGGAAGCGCCGGTATTCGAAGCGAAAAACGTCTCGATTTACTACAGCGCCTTCCGGGCCGTCACGGACGTCTCGCTGTCGGTGCACCAGCACGAGATCACGGCGTTCATCGGCCCGTCCGGGTGCGGCAAGACGACGGTGCTGCGGACGCTGAACCGGATGAACGACCTCGTGCCCGGCGCTCGCGTCGAAGGTGAGGTGCACTACCACGGGATGTCGCTGTACGGCAGGGATGTCTCCGCGACGGCCGTGCGCCGGCGCATCGGCATGGTCTTCCAGAAGCCAAACCCGTTCCCGAAGTCGATCTACGACAACGTCGCCTACGGGCCGCGCATCAACGGCCAGCGCAACCGCGGCCGGCTGGACGAGATCGTCGAGCGCTCGCTGCGCCAGGGCGCGCTGTGGGACGAGGTGAAGGACCGCCTGAAGGCGTCGGCCCTGGGCCTGTCCGGCGGGCAGCAGCAGCGGCTGTGCATCGCCCGCACGCTCGCCGTCGAGCCGGATGTCGTGCTGATGGACGAGCCCTGCTCGGCGCTCGACCCGATCGCGACCGCCGCCATCGAGGACCTGATGCATGAGATCAAGTCGCAGTACACCATCGTCATCGTCACGCACAACATGCAGCAGGCCACCCGGGTAAGTGACCGCACCGCCTTCTTCTCGGTGCTCCGCAATGAGGAAAGCGATACCCGCACGGGCGTGCTCGTCGAGTACGGCCAGACCGACCAGATCTTCCAGGATCCGGTCGACAGCCGCACCAGGGCCTATGTGACCGGCCGGATGGGCTGAGCCGGGAACCGCCGGGCGAGTCCGAGAGATGACCGCAACAGGGCAGGCTGCCGTCACCAGCCTGCCCTGGGGGTTTCCCCGCTCCCCGCGGCGCTCGTGCTGCCGGTGATCTCGATTCCCGACATGACCAAGGCCACCGGGCGGGCGCTCGCTCCGGAACGGGCCCGGTCCTCGGGCGTGCTCGCGGACCGGATCGCCGCCGCGCTATTGCACCACGAGCCGGGTTGGCGGCTGCCCCGCCATACGGCCCTGGCCCGCCGCTACAACGTGAGCCCGTCCGAGATCGAGGCGGCCATCGACGAGCTGACCGGCCGGAATCTGCTGCGCAGACGGCCGGATGGCCAGGTGTACCGGGCCAGTCCGGCCGAGTGCCGGCTGTCCATTGAGGGCATGTCCGGGGTCAGCTCGCGCGTCGACCCCATGGGCGGCGAACTGGCGGTCAGGACGCGGCATGTGTCCAAGCGCCGCGCGCCCGAAGAGATCGGGCGGGTGCTTGGCCTGGCTCCCGGCGAGACCGTGCTCGTGCTCCGGTGCCTGTGGACAGTGGGCGGCGAGCCGGGCGCCCTCTCCGGCACCTACCTGCCCGAGCGCCTGGCCGGGCTGCTGCCGGAATTCGCCGCCGCGGCCTCTCCTGAGCGGGCCTCCCGGCGCGCGGGACATGCGCGCGCCCTGCAGATGGAGATGCAGCCGCCATCGCCTTCGGTGGCCCGGAGCCTGCGGCTGGCCGTCGGCCAGCCCGCCACCACGGTCACCATCAGGTTCGAGGGCGATCCGGCCGGTCGGCCGGTCGCGCTCATCGTGGCCGTGCTCCGTCCTGATCTGTTCCGCATCGTGGTGGAGTCGCAACCGTGCGCACTTCCCTCATTAAGCGCAGACGCTTCGCCAGTCTCCTGGACATGCGCCGCGGCGGACTGGGAACCTTGACCCGATATGCCTGCCGCCCCGCTGGCCGTGGCGGCGCGCGAACCGCGGCGCGCCCGCTACCTCATCTCGAGGGACCTCCCACGACGCGGTGAGTTCATCGCTGCGCTCACCGGGCTGGTGTTCCTCGCCCACTTATTGTTCGCCCAGCTCACGATGGTGCTGGCGATCTTTTTCCAGATCATCAGCCGGGTCAGCCGGTGGCGGCCGCAGTGGCTGGCGGCGCCCGCGCTGGCGGGCCTCATCTGGGCCCTGGCTATCGGGCCCGCGGCCGCGCTGGGCGGCTTCGCCGACGGCCCCCGCCGGATCGCGGGCTACCTGGCGAAGACCGCGCACCACCCCACCAACCTCGTCCACCTGGGCGCGGTCTTCGGTGGGCTGGGCCACTGGCTGCCACGGCAACTGCCGCTCGCCCTGATCGCGGCCGCCGGCGAGGCTGCGGTCGCCTGGTGGCTGCGCTGGCTGCACACCGACGAGCAGGAGCTTCCGCCACCGCGCCCCGGGCTGGTGATCCTGGCCGGCCGGCAGTTGCGGGCTGGTTCCGTGCGGGCGGGTGGGGTTGTTACCCGGGACGGGGCCTGCCTGGGCATCGTGCCCAGAACCGGCCAGCGGGTGGCGATTTCCTGGGCCGAGGCGGAGCGCGGCATGCTCTGCACCGGAACCTCGGCGACGGCGGTCGGGGCGACGAGCTTCCAGGTGCTGCACGCCGCGATCCGGCGCCGCAAACCGGTCATCGCGGTGGACCTGGCCGGCACCCCGGGGCTGGCCGGGTCGCTGGCCGCCGTGTGCGAGTCCGCCGCGGCGCCGCTGCGGATCTTCGGTGCCAACGGGCCTGGCTACTACGAGCCGCTGCGCGGCGGCGATCCGGCCCGTAAAGCCGCGCTCGTGATGGGCATGATCGACTGGGGCAGCACGGCGGACTATGCCAGGCGCACCTGCGGCGGCTACCTGAACGACCTGTTCGCGGTCGCGGCGGCGGCGCCAGGTGATCCGGCTGTCCCGGTCATCGACGATGTCGTCCGCCTGCTCAGCCCGGACGCCCTGCGGGCCCGGGCGGACCAGGTGCCCGCGTATCACCCGCGCCGCGGCCCGCTGGCCGAGCGGGTCAGGGTGTCCGCGAGCCTGCTGCAGGCCGATCCGGCCCCTGCCGCGATCCTCGCTGAGCAGTTGACCGGGCTGCGCGCGTCCCCGCTGGGCCGGTGGCTGCGCCCCGAGCCGCCGTCGGGCCGGTCCGCGGGGTCCGGCCGGGTCACCCTGAGCGGGATCGTCAGGGACCGGGCCGTGCTGCTGTTCTCGCTGGACCAGCCGGCGCACGGCCGGGCCGCTGCGATGATCGCGAACCTGGTCGCGCTGGACGCCACGGCGGTCTTCGCGCGATCGCACCGGCTTGACGTCGGCGGCGACGGGCTCGCCTGGTTCGGCCACTGCGACGCGGTCGACCAGTCGGCGCTCACCGGGCTGATCGCCGCCGGCCCGCAGGTCGGGCTCGCCTCGCTGCTCGACACGGTGGCGCCGGAAACCGCGGGGTGGCTCGCCGGGCTGGTGAATGTCCTGGTCATCCACCGGCTGGACGATCCCGGGCTGGCCGCCCGGCTGGCCCCGCTGACCAGCACCGCGCTGCGCCCTGGCGCGCCCGGTGTGGTCCCGGCCGGCGGCCAGGTCGGCTACGGGACCCCGGCTGCCCCGGGTGGCGGGCTAGCTGGTCCGGGCAGCCATGACGGCCCAGCGGTCCGGCCGGCCGTCCAGGTCGCCGCTACCGGGCCCGCACCCGGCCCGGGTTCCTGGGAGATGGGCCCGGCGGCTGGCCCGGCCGGGCCAGTCCTGGCCGGGCCGGCCGTCTCCGCGGCCACTCTCGGTCGGCTCCGCGCTGACGAGTTCACCCTGGCCGTCAAAGGGCCGGTCCGGCGGGTCGTGCCGGCCGGCCGGTTCATCCCAGGAGGGCTGCGGTGATGCCACCGTTCCGGGCCGACCGGGTCTACCTGGGCTGGCAGCACGCACTGGTGCACCCGGATCCCGGGCCGCCGCCGCGCCGCCCGGTCCCGCCCGAGCAGGAGCAGCTCAACCAGGGCTGGGTGGCCGCGCAGCGCCGGGAGGAGAACCGGCTCAGCCGGCCGCTGAAGCTGACGGCCGGCGGCTGCGTCGCCGGGGCGGCCCTGGTCGTCGCGCTGCTGCTGGCGGGCATCCTGAACACGGCGCTGACCAGCCTCATGCTGGCCGCGGCGCTGATCCTGGCCGGGATCTGCGGGCGCGGCATCTGGCGGGGTGAGCAGGACCTGCGCGGCCGGGTCGAGCGGGAGAAGCAACGGGTGGCCAGGGCGCGCGGCGCGGCGGAGAGCCAGTTGTTCGGCTGGCAGGAGGAGCACGCCAGGCGGTTCCGTGACTGGCAGGCCCGCGAGCGCGCGTTCGGCGGGCAGCTGCAGTGGTACGCGGTGGCGCTGCCCGACGAGATCGACCGGGTGGACGTGGCCGGCGGCACCCTGTCCGGCTGGTCCGCGATGCTGACGATGATCGCTGGTCCCAGGCTGGCCGCCGGGGGCGAGGTGACCGTGCTCGACCTGTCCGAGGGTGCGGTCGCCGGCGATCTGCTGGCCGTCGCCCGCGGATCGGGCCTCGACCCGCTGGTCTGGGTGCTGCCCGCCGACCTGCCCGGCTTCGATCTCGGGGTCGGCCTGCCCCGCGCGGCGCTGGCTGACGTGCTGGCGATGAGCGCGGCGACCGGCGGCGGCCGGCCTGGGCCGGCCGATCCGGCCCAGGACCACGCGATTCTGGACCGGATTGTCGAGGCGATCGGCGGTGAGCCGAGCATCGCCCAGGTCACGGCCGGGTTGCGGGCCCTGGCCCAGGTGGGCGATCCGCGCCAGGACATCGGCCGGGGGCTGCTCACCGCCGGGCAGCTCACGGAGATCATGGCGCTGTACGGCCGTGGCGCCGCCGACCGGGTCGTCATCGAGCGCGCCTGGGCGCTGGAGGCCAGGCTGCGCACGCTGGAGACCCTGGGGTCGGCCCCGGTTTCCCTGCCGCGCAGCAGGCTGCGGGTGGTCGCCATGGACCGGGCTGCGGGCGGCCCGGGCGCCGCAGTGCTGGGCAGCTATGTCACCGTGGCGCTGACCCAGGTGCTCCGCCAGGCGCCGCCGGGCCTGCCCTGGCAGCACACGATCTGCCTGACCGGCGCGGAGAAACTCGGCGGCGAGGTGCTTGACCGGCTCTGCGACGGGTGCGAGGCGACAAAGACCGGGCTGGTCCTCGCGTACCGGTCGCTGCCGGGCCACGTCAGGGAGCGGCTCGGCCGGGGTAACGCGGCCATTGCCTTCATGCGGCTCGGCAACGCCGAGGATGCCAAGGCCGCCAGCGAGCAGATCGGGACGGCGCACCGTTTCGTGCTCACCCAGCTCACCGACACTGTGGGCAGCTCGGTCACGGACACCGCCGGGGATTCCTACACCAGCACCGTCGCCGCGGCCGACTCCGTCTCGCTGTCCATCACGGACAGCGAGACGACCGGCCGGAGCCGGGGCCGCGGCCACGCCACGGCCGGGTTCGGCCCGTTCGGCTCGCACACCGGGTCCGCCAGCCGGGACAGCAGCCGGTCCTGGGGCAGTAGCGACACCGCGTCGATCACCGAGGGGATCACCCTGAGCACCGCGTGGGGGGTGAGCACGTCGAGGGCGATCGGCGCCAACTCCTCGCTGGCGCGCACCACCGCGCGGTCTCGTGAGTTCCTGGTCGAGCAGCATGAGCTCCAGCAGCTTCCGCCGAGCGCCATGATCGTCAGCTACGCCTCGCGGCAGGGCCGCCGCGTCCTGATGGCCGATGCCAACCCCGGCATCCTGGCCCTGCCGGCCGCTACCCTGCACAGCCTGGAGGAACTGCGCGAATCCGCGCCGATGGCGGCCGGGCCGGCGGTCGGCAGGCCCGCCGGCCCGGGCCCGGGCCGGCCGCCTGGCCCAGCCGGTGCTGACGGTAACGGCGCTGCCGCTGGCCGCGGCGCCGAGGGACCAGCCGGGCCAGGGCCGGTGCCAGCGACTGACCGGGATCCGGCCGCAGCCCCGGTGAGCTGGCGGGACGCGGAAGGCAAGCTCCCACCCAACCTCGGCCCGCCTCCTGAGCCGCTGGACTGGCGTAAGCACCGGCGATGAGCACCCGTATCGCGGCCGGCCACCCTGGCGAGCGGTCACCCGCGGCACCGGCCCTGGTCACGGGGGGCAGCGCGGACCAACCGGGACGATGTAGGCAGGGGGGTCAACGGAGCGCCAGCGGATAAGTTCATCGCGTAGTCGCGACTGGCTGCGCGCGAGTCATGGGACTGGTATGCACACAAGCGTGGGGACGATCGCAGGTCTCGGGGGGGACTGCGCTGGGCCCTGGTACCGGGTCCTGGCAGTCACGGCGCCCTGGCGGCCGAATTCGGCGGAACAAGACTTCATCGCGATCCTGCCCGCGGTCCTCACCGCGGCCCGGCGCGGCAGCCCATTCGTGACCTGCTGGCTGTCACGTGGCGGCGGCGCGCCGCTTGAGCTGATCACCAACGCCGGGCCGCTGGCCGCGAGCGAGGGCGGCGAGCGGGCCGGCCAGCCCGTGGAACTGCTCTTTCCCGCCGGGGCCCGCGGCGTGCCGGCCGCGGACAACTGGCTGCCCGCGGTGCACGGCATGGTGTGGGCGGCCTGCCCCGGCAGGCAGGCGCCGCCGCTGGCCGCAGTGGACGCACGGGACTCCCAGCCGGCCAGTCCGCCCGCCACCCCGTTCGAGTCGACGCTGCTGACCCTGATGGGACGGCCGTTCGGCTGGCTGCTGGTGGCCGAGCCGACCGATGCCATGGACACGGAAGTCGCCGAGCTGCGGACCCAGCTCACCGTGCTCCGGCCGCACGATGAGGAACAGTCCCGGTTCGACGTCGAGCGGGCCCAGCGCCGCCTCGCCGAGCTGGACAGGTTCCGCGAGGCAGGCCTGTGGAATGTGCGGGTGCTCGCCGGGGCGGCCAGCGAAGATGACCTGGGCCTGCTGGCGCCGGTGCTCGTTGGCTCCATGGACCTCGGCAGCCATCCCTACCGGCTGCGCAGCACCGGCCGGCCGCAGCGCCTGGCGGACGCCCTGACGGCGGAGGTCCAGGACGGGCGGGACGGGGCGCACGTGCCGTTCGCGGCGACCGCTGGGACGCTGTCGGCGCTCGCCGGATTGCCGCGCCGCGAGGTACCCGGGCTGCGGGTGCTCGATGTGGGGTACTTCGACGTGACCAGTGAGACAGAGCGCCCCGGCCGCGCGATGATCGAACTCGGCGCGATCCTGGACGGCCAGGACCGGCCGGTGGGTGCCTTCCGGGTACCGCTGGCCACACTGAACCGGCACGCCTTCGTGACCGGGGCCACTGGCTCGGGGAAGTCGCAGACCGTGCGGCACATGCTGGAGCAGCTGACCAGGTCCGGGCTGCCCTGGCTGGCGATCGAGCCGGTCAAGTCTGAGTACGCCGCCATGGCCGGGCGGATCGCTGGCCTGGGCCAGGCGGGCCAGATCACCGTGATCAACCCGTCGGACCCGGCGGCCGTGCCACTGTCGGTTAACCCGCTGGCCCCCGAGCCCGGATACCCGGTCCAGGCGCACATCGACATGGTGCGGGCGCTCTTCATGGCCGCCTTCGACGCGGAGGAGCCGTTCCCGCAGATCATGTCCCAGGCGCTGCAGCGGGTCTACGAAGCCAGCGGCTGGGACGTGGTCACCGGGGGTGGTGTCCCCGGCGCGCTGACGCCGCCCGCCGTGCCGACCCTGGCCCAGTTGCAGCGGGCCGCGCTGGCCGTGATCGAGGACGTCGGGTACGGCAGTGAGCTGCAGGCTGATGTCCGGGGCTTCGTCGACGTGCGGCTCCGTTCCCTTCGCATCGGGTCAGCTGGCCGGTTCTTCGAGGGCGGCCACCCGGCTGACATCGGGGCCTTGCTGCGCCGCAATGTGGTGCTGGCCATCGAGGACGTCGCGAACGACGAGGACAAGGCATTCCTGATGGGCACGCTGATCATCAGGATCGTCGAGCACTTGCGGTTGCGTGCCCGCCGCGGCAGGCGGGACGGGCTGCAGCATGTCATCGTCATCGAGGAAGCCCACCGGCTGCTGCGGGCGGGCCGGGAAGGACGGGCCAGCGCGCACGCCGTCGAGTTGTTCGCGAGCATGCTCGCGGAGATCCGCGCGTATGGCGAGGGGATCGTGATCGCCGAGCAGATTCCCGCCAAGCTTGTTCCCGACGTGGTGAAGAACACCGCGCTCAAGGTCATCCACCGGCTGCCTGCCCGCGATGACCGCGACGTCGTCGGGGCGGCCATGAACCTCGACGACGCGCAGTCCAGGCAGGTGGTCTCGCTGGAGCCAGGGATGGCCGCGGTGTTCGCGGACGGCATGGACCGGCCGCTGCGGATCAGGGTGCCGTTCGGTGGCCCGCGGGAGGAAATCCTGGCCAGTGCCCCGCCGCCGGTCCTCGGCCGGCGCAGCGCGGCCTGCGGTCCGCTGTGCGCGGACGAGCGCGCCTGCACGCTTCTTGAGGTCCGCCGGGCCGACCTGCTCGCGGGGCCCGGGTCCCCGGACGACGCCTGGCTCCGGGTGTGGACGGAGTCGCTCGCCCTGGCCTTCCTCACCTGCCGGGGTTTCCCCGCGGTGCCGGCCCGGCTGCAGCGCAGGTGGGCGGCGCTGGACGAGCGCCTGCGTGAGTGCCTGCTGGCGACAGTGATCGACCGGGTGACCGGGAGCCGCGCCCTGGCCGTGCGGGCCAGCTACGATCCGCAGCGGCTGGCGGCCAGTGTGGCCATGGTCGCGCTGCGGATGCTTGGGCCTGGGGCCGGTCCCGGCGGCGGGGCCGGCACGCGAGCGGGCCCGAGCTGGGTCATCCCGCAGGTCCGCTGGCTGCACGAGATCGAGCGGGTATGCCCGCTGGCGGGCCGGGCACCGGACGCCCTGGACCGCGCCCCGCCCCTCGACTTCGACCTGCCCGGTATCGCCGACTGGCCAGACATGCGGGTCGGTCACCGGCTCCGGGCGCTGCGCCGGCACCCGCTGTCCATGGGGCTCGCCCGCAACAGGACGGCCGCCTGGAGTGTCCTGCTCGGCGAGGATGACCAGCGCGGCTTCACCGATGATCTGGCCAGCGCGCTCATCGGCGTCGGGATGCGCGCGCAACTGCGCCAGGCCGCCGACGCCATGGCGATCGCGGGGTGGCTCGAAGTCGTGCTGTCCTGGCCGCGCAGGTTCATCGCCGATCACGAGCAGTGGGCCGCCGGGCCGGGCGAGAGCGAGCCTGACGCCGCGACGCGCTAGGCCGCGTCGCCCTAGCGCCTGGTTCAGACCCGGTTCGATCCGGGAGCTTTGGAACAGGCTCTTCGCGGGCCGGATAGCATCGGCGGGCATGGGCAAGCTTCCGATCCGTGCGCGACTCGCGACCACCATCGGCGGTGCCGCGGGCAAGATGTCACGGCTCGCAGGTCGCGGCGATGGGTCGGTGATCGGCGGGGTCATCGGCTTGCGGGTGGAACCCGAGCTGCTCTCTCTGCTGGCGGCCGATCGCCAGGTGGTGCTGGTCACCGGGACGAACGGCAAGACCACGACAACCCGGCTGATCACCTCCGCGCTCGGCGCGCTCGGCGCGGATGTGGCGTCCAACGCATTTGGCGCCAACATGGAGGCTGGGCTCGCGGCCGCGCTGGGCCAGGCCCCTGACGCGCCGTTCGCCGTGCTGGAGGTGGACGAGGCATACATGCCCGCCGTCCTGGCCGCGACCAAGGCCCGGGTGGTGGTGCTGCTGAACCTGAGCCGCGACCAGATGGACCGGGCGGCCGAAATCTGGATGCTGGCGCGGCGCTGGCGGGACGCGCTCGCCGTGGCGGCCGACTGCCGGGTGGTCGCCAATGCCGATGACCCGCTGATCGCCTGGGCGGCCAGCGCGGCCCCGCAGGTGACCTGGGTGGCGGCGGGCCAGCGGTGGCACGAGGACTCGTGGTGCTGCCCGGTGTGCGGTTCTCATCTGCGCCGGGACGATTCCGGCTGGCGCTGCGGGGAGTGCGATTTCAGCCGGCCGCCGGCCCGGTGGGTCCTTGACGGCGACACCGTCATCGACTCGGTCGGCCAGGTAACCGAGCTGTCCCTCACGCTGCCGGGGCGCGCCAACCGGGCCAACGCGGTCGTCGCGCTGGCGGTCGCCGAGATCTTCGGCGTCAGCCCTGGGCAGGCGCTGCCGAGGCTCCGCCAGGTGGCCTCGGTGGCCGGCCGGTACACCCAGGTCGACCGGCGCGGCCGTCAGGTCCGCCTGCTGCTGGCCAAGAATCCCGCGGGCTGGCTGGAGGCGTTCGACGTCCTGGACCCGCCCGCCGTGCCTGTCGTGCTGTCCGTCAACGCCCAGGAGCCCGACGGCAAGGACACCTCCTGGCTGTGGGATGTTGACTATCGTGTGCTCCGTGGCCGCCGTGTCTTCGTGACCGGCGAGCGCAGGCTCGACCTCGCGGTCCGGCTCGAGGCGGATGAGGTGACCTTTGAGCTGACCGATGGGATTGACGAGGCGGTGGACCAGGTCCCCGCCGGCAGTATCGACGTGATCGCCAACTACACGGCGTTCCAGCAGATCCGGACGGTTCTGGGCCGGGCAGCCTGAAGGTGGTGAGTGGATGGGAACGCACCGGCGCGCGGACTCGCGCGGGCCAGCGGGCCTGCGGCTGATCTGGGTCTACCCGGACCTGCTCAGCACCTACGGCGATCGGGGCAACCTGCTGGTCCTTGAGCGCCGCGCCCGGCTGCGGGGCATCGACGTGGAGTCCGTTCTGGTGAACTCAGACCAGCCGGTGCCCCGCGAGGGGGACATGTACCTGCTGGGCGGAGGGGAGGACCTGCCGCAGGTTCTCGCCGCCCGCCGGTTGCGCGCCGACGGTGGCCTGGCCGCCGCCGCCCGCCGGGGCGCGGTGATCTTCGCTGTCTGCGCCGGCTACCAGCTGGTCGGGGCCGAGTTCGGCGGTGAGGACGGCCAGCCTCTGCCGGGCCTGGAGATCCTCGATGTCCGCAGCGGGCGGGGGCAGCGGCGCGGGGTCGGTGAGATCCTGGCCGACGTCGATCCCGCGCTCGGCGTGCCCCGGCTCAGCGGATTCGAGAATCACCAGGGGGTGACCACGCTCGGTGCTGGTGCCGTGCCGCTGGCCCGTGTGCTGGTGGGCGTGGGCAACGGGGACGGGACGGAGGGCGCCTACGCCGGCCGGATCCTCGGCACGTACCTGCACGGGCCCGCGCTGGTCCGGAACCCGGGCCTGGCTGATCTCCTGCTGCGCTGGGTGGCCGGCCCGCTGAAGCCGCTGGAGCCGGCCGACGAGGACTGGACCCTCCAGTTGCGTGCGCAGCGCCTCGCGGCAGTTCCCGGGTAACCGCCGGGCGGCTCAGTAGACCAGCGCCTGGGTGCTGTCCGCGCAGATCTCGGCGACGAACGTCGTCGCTCCGGCGATCCGCACCCCCTCGATGACATCCTCCGGGGTGATGTCCCGGCGTGCGGCGCACTGCGTGCACAGTGTCACCGTGCCGTCCGCCAGGATGCCCTTGAGCAGGTCCGCCAGCGGAGCCGCATGCGGGAGCGTGAAGTCGTCGGCGCGGCCGGGCAGGGAGAACCAGGCGGCCTCGCCGGTCAGCCAGAGCGAGGTGCGGACACCGCTCGCCACGGCGGTGGCGGCGACGGTGAACGCCTGATTGCAGCGCTCCGGATCGTCTTTGCCCGCCGTGACCTTGATGACGAGACTGTGCGCGGTCATGAAGGCACTGTAACTCGGCGGGCGGGGCGTCGGCATGGCGGGCGCGGCGCCCGGGGATCGGTCCGTACACTGCCGTTCATGGAAGGAACGGTCAGCGGCGTACTCCTCGTCGCGGCTTTCGCCGCGGTGACAGTTTCGGCCGTTTTCCTGGCGGTGCGGCTGCTCCGCGCCACCCGCCGCGATAGCTCCCATTGGTCATCCGGTGCCTAGCCCCGCGGGCGGCCCGGGCCAGTCCGGCGAGCCGGACCAGTCCGGCGGCCCGGACCAGGCATCCGGCCCGGGGCCGGCCGCAGGGCTGGACGGCGACCCGCCGCCGCACCCGGATCTGGCCCCGCTGCTCTTCCTGCTGGGCCGCTGGGAGGGGGCTGGCGTCGGCGGCTACCCCACGATCGAAAGCTTCCACTTCGGCCAGGAAGTCACGTTCAGCCACAACGGCAAGCCGTTCCTGATCTACACGAGCCGGAGCTGGCTGCTGGACGCGGACGGAAAGCCGGTCCGCCCGCTGGCCACCGAGACCGGGTACTGGCGGCCACGGCCGGACGGCCAGGTGGAGGTGATGCTCGCCCACCCGACCGGGATCACCGAGATCTATCTCGGTGAGGTGACCGGTACCAAGATCGAGCTGAGCACCGATGTGGTGGCGCGCACCTCCTCGGCCAAGGAGGTGACCGCCGGGCACCGGCTGTACGGGCTGGTGGGCGGTGACCTGGCCTGGGCCTACGACATGGCGGCTGTCGGCGAGCCGCTGCAGCCGCACCTGTCCGCGCAGCTCAAGCGCACGGGTTAGGCGTGTCGGCCTAATTCTCGCGGAACCAGTAATTGTCGAAGGCGGTGCCCTGGAACAGGGAGGTTGGCTGTCCCACCACGCCGTTGCTGGTCCCGCCGATCTCGATGATCTGGTAGGTATTCCACCACTTCGAGTTCAAGGTCGCCCGGTGGCCGAGCGAGTCCGTGACGGCGATATCGGAGAAGCTGGCCGCGCGGTAGTCAGCGAGCGGGAGGGCTGCTCCTGAGCTGTCGGCAGGTGACTCGCTGATTACCTCGGCGGACGAGCGGGGGCAGGCGCTGGCCGCGCATTTCAGGGAGCGGGTGAAATGCTGCCCGGTCGTGGTGTCGGCGAGCGTAAGCACGAACATGTCGGTCCGCTTGTTGTAGAACGTGCTCGCGACGATCGAGTTGCCCGGCTTGACAAAGAAGACCGACGATTCATTCCCCGGGTACATTTCATACCACGCGTAGTATTCCGGGCTTGAGCCAGCGCAGCCGGCCTCTATGCCCAGTTGCTCGACACTCCGGCTATTGAGTCCATCGAGGCCGACCCAGTGGGAGGAGAAGGCGTTCGGGGTGCTCGCGCAATCCAGGTAGGGCACGAAGAATGTCGCCTGCACGTACCGCAGCTCGGTACCCGGGTGGGCCGCCGCGTATCCCGCCCAGTTGGTGGAGCTGATCCTGCTGGCGTCGCGTCCGGAATTGATCGCCGCGGAGGGATTGCCGCTGGCCAGCACCATCGGCTGGCCGGGCTCGACGGCCGGTGCCCGGTCGGGGCGGCCGGCCGCGTCACCGGCGGTCCGCGATGCGAAGGCGCCGGCCGTGAGCACGAGGCTCAACGCCGCGACCGCGACCCCGGCGACGTGGAACTTCCTCATCTGGCGTCCTTTCATGCCAACGAGGCTACGCGGCGGCGAAAGGGATTGGAGTCAAATTACGCAAGGATTCAGCGTTGATGCCGAAAGAATTATAATCGGGCATAGGAGCAACCATTTCATTTCACGATTGCGTGCCCGTGAACGGTTATATGCCAACTCGTTCCATGACCAGGAGCACTTTCAGCCGCTAAGACTGAAAGATTACCGTGATCATGGAAGGCGGCTGGGGGAGGAGCGGCCGGGGGAGACAGGAAACCGGCCGGAGGAGGCAGGAAAGCGCCGGGAGGGACGGAGCGGCCGGGCAAGTAAAGCGGGCGAGGCAAGTAAAAGCCCCCGGGCGGCTCCCGTGCGGCCCGTCCGGCGCGGTCAGCCGTCCCGCCACGGCGATGTACGCCGCAACGGGCACAGCCACTCCGCGAGACCGGAGGGTGAGCCACACGGGGACCGGCTGGACGGACCGGTCAGCCCGGGGGTTCGGTGTCTGCCGAGTACTCGCCGGCCGCCACGGGACGCGCACCGGGCGCCTTGCGGCGCCAGTCCACGCCCGGACCGATGATTCGCGCTGCGCGGCTTGCGCCCCTGCAGTGCGTCGGCGGGACGGCGGCTAGCGGACAGCCACCTCGCGAGTCCTACTGCTATGCATGCTGTTGGACCACCTCCTTTCCCGCGTTGGCGGCAGGTTACGTCAGGCCCGGCCCGGACGGCAAGTGGGTTACCGGCACGCGGAGAGCTGGGGTTAGTCTCAGGCGCATGGCGCAGGCGTGGGACGAGGAGCTACGGGCCCGCGGGTACCGGGTCACCCCGCAGCGCCAGCTGGTCCTGGAAGCCGTGACCAAGCTGGAGCACGGCACCCCTGAGGAGATCTGCGCGGACGTCCAGCAGACCGCCCGGGGCGTGAACATTTCGACCATCTACCGCACGCTGGAGCTCCTCGAACAGCTCGGCCTCGTCACCCACACGCACCTCGGGCACGGTGCCCCCCGGTACCATCTGGCGGCCGAAGCGGAGCACATCCACCTCGTCTGCTCCGAGTGCGGCCGGGTGACCCAGGTCGGGCCCGGCGCCGTGGATGCGCTTGTCGCCGCGCTCGACGAGACGCAGGGCTTCGAGACGGATGTCGGCCATCTCACCGTGTTCGGCAGGTGCGCGCAGTGCCGTGCCGCCGCGCCGGGGGCCGCCCGGCCCGGTGTCACCGCGCCGGGAGTGGCCGCGCCGGACGGGTGACCGGGCGCCGATCGCATAGCCTGGCTGGCATGGAAAGCCCGCTGCCCCCGAGCCCGCTGCTGGAGACCCAGGGCGCTGTCCCCGCCGAAGGCCAGGACACCGGCGTCGCCGCGCACTATGGCGATCCCTACGCGGAGCAGCGCGCTCTCGCGCAGTCCGCCGGCCTGGTGGACCGCTCCCACCGGGGCGTGCTGCGCATCACCGGCCAGGACCGGCTGTCCTGGCTGCACAGCCTCACCACCCAGGACCTGGAGCACCTCGCGCCGGGCAGCGCCGCCGAGGCGCTCGTCCTGTCCCCGAACGGGCACGTGGAGCATCACCTGACCCTGGCCGATGACGGCACGGCCGTCTGGCTGCACGTGGAGCCCGGCACGGCACCGGCGTTGCTGGAATTCCTTGAGTCGATGCGGTTCATGCTCCGTGTCGAACCCGCTGACGTCACGGCGCAGTACGCGGTGCTCACCCTGATGGGCCCGGATTCCGGGGACAGCCCGCCGGACGCCGCCGCAGCCGCGGTGCGAAGCGCGTTCGGCATGGATGTGATCGTTGACCGCGGCCAGCTCGCCGCGGTCGCGGCAGGCCTGCGGGAGCGCGGGGTGACGCTGGCGGGCATGCAGGCCTACGAGGCGTTGCGGATCGCCGCGCGGCGGCCACGGTTCGGGCTGGACACCGACCACCGGACGATCCCGCACGAGGTCGGCTGGATCGAGACCGCGGTCCACCTCAGCAAGGGCTGCTACCGCGGCCAGGAGACGGTGGCGCGGGTGCACAACCTTGGCCACCCGCCACGGCGGCTGGTCTTCCTGCACCTGGACGGCAGCGAGGACGAACTGCCGGCCCACGGCGACCCGGTCGCCGTCGGGGATGCCACCGTCGGCTTCGTCGGGTCGGCGGCGCGCCACTACGAGCTCGGTCCTATCGGGCTCGCGCTCATCAAGCGGACCGTGCCGGTGGACGCGGCGCTGACCGCCGGGGGCCTCGCCGCGGCGCAGGAGGTCGTGGTGCCGCCGGACGCCGGGGCAAACGTGAAGATAACTCTGGTCAGGCCGCGCGGCCTGGTGGGCAGGCGGCCCAGGTAACGTGGTGCCGGAGGCGCCCCCAGGCACTCCATGGGCACCGTGGGGCGTCCACGGGCACCGTGGGGCGTCAGCAGACGGCCGCCGAGCGCGACGGCCACCGGACCGCGACCACGGGAGGTCGTTCACGGTGCTCCGCCGCACGCTGTTGGCCGCCTCGGGCAGTGACCGGGCGCGTCGGCTGATCACATCGGCCCCGTACGCGCGCGGCATCGTCTCCCGCTACGTAGCGGGAGACGATGCGGCCGAGGCGGTGCAGGTCACCAGGCGGTTGCTGGCCAGTGGCCTGCGGGTGAGCCTCGACTACCTCGGCGAGGACACCGCCGACCCGGAGCAGGCGGCGGCGGTGGCCGGTGAGTACATCCGGTTGCTCGGCATGCTCGGCGCGGCCGGGTTGTCAGCGGGCGGCCGGGCCGAGGTATCCGTGAAACCCACCGCGGTGGGCGTCGGCCTGGCTGAGCACGGTGAGAAGACCGCGGCGGAGAACATCAGCCGGATCTGCGCGGCGGCCCGCGATGCGGGCACCACGGTGACGCTGGACATGGAGGACCACACCTGGGTCGAGCCCACCTTGCGGCTCGTCGCGCAACTGCGCGGGGAATTTCCCGACCTCGGTTGCGTGATCCAGTCCGGGCTGCGGCGGAGCGTGCCGGACTGCGCGGACCTGGCCCGCCCGGGATCGCGGGTGCGGCTGTGCAAGGGCGCCTACCGCGCTCCCGACAGCGTCGCCTTCCGTGCCCAGCGGGAGGTGGACCGCAGCTACGTCCGGTGCCTGCGGGTCCTGCTCGACGGCCCTGGCTACCCGATGGTGGCGACCCATGACCCACGTCTGATCAGCATCGCCGCGGCCCAGGTCAGGCTGGCTGGCCGGCCCGCGGACAGCTTCGAGTATCAGATGCTCTTCGGCGTCCGGGCCAACGAGCAGCAGCGCCTCGCGGCCGGCGGCGCCGCCGTCCGCGTCTACCTGCCGTACGGCCGGGACTGGTACAGCTACCTGGTCCGCCGGCTCGCCGAGCGCCCGGCCAACCTCATGTTCTTCCTGCGCTCGCTGGCGACGAGGAGCTAATGATCCGGCGCGCCGCGATAGGCTCCGATGAGTGATCGGAATCCTCGGTGCGGGCAAGATGGGCGAGGCGCTCATCTCTGGACTGCTGCGGGCGGGCCGCGCGCCGTCCGGAGTGGTCGCCGTCGTACGGCGGCCGGAACGCGCCGCACAGCTACGTGACAGCTACGGGATCGGCGTGCTCAGCGCCGCTGAGGCGGCGAAGGTCGCTGAGACGCTCATCCTCACGGTCAAGCCCCAGGACATGCCCACGCTGCTGGACGAGATCGCCCCGCACCGGCCGGCCGACAATCTGGTGATCTCCGTGGCGGCCGGCATCACCACCGCGCTGATCGAGCGTCGGCTGGGCGTGGACGCCCCCGTGGTCCGGGTCATGTCCAACACGCCGGTCCTGGTGGATGAGGCGATGAGCGTCATCTCACCGGGCGCGCACGCCCGCCGCGAGCATCTGGAGCGGGCTGAGGAACTGCTCCGCCCGGTGGGCAAGGTGCTGCGGATCCCGGAATCGCAGCAGGACGCCGCCACGGCCCTGTCCGGCAGCGGCCCGGCCTACGTGTATTTCCTCGTCGAGGCCATGGTGGACGCCGGGATCCTGCTGGGCATGCCGCGCGGCACCGCGCTGGAGATGGTCATCCAGGCGGTGTACGGGGCGGCGACCATGCTGCGTGAGACCGGCGAGCACCCGGTGATCCTGCGTGAGGCGGTGACGTCCCCCGGCGGGACGACCATCTCCGCCATCCGTGAACTGGAGCGGCACGGGGTCCGCGCGGCGGTCCTGGCCGCCATCGAGGCCGCCCGTGATCGCGGCGCCGAACTGGGCGGCGCGGAGAGGGGCGCCTGATCCGGCGCCCCTGACATGACGAGCCGGGCGTGACGAGCCTGGGGCTGGGAGGGGGCACCGTGGCCTGCTCACTGCATGTTGCGTGGGACGACCGGCTCACCGGGTACGACTTCGGGCCCGAGCATCCCCTGGCCCCCGTGCGGGTGGAGCTCACGATCGAGCTGGCCCGGGCCTTCGGCTTGTTTACCGCCGAAGGCGTCACCACGGCCGTACCTGAGCCAGCCACGCAGGGCGAGCTGGAGTTGGTGCACGACCCGGAGTACATCGAGGCCGTGCGGCTCGGTGCGGCCAACCTGGGTTTCGGCCTGGGCACCCCCGACAATCCGATCTTCTCCGGCATGCACGACGCTTCGGCGCTGGTCGCCGGGGCCACCTTGGCCGCGGCGCGGGCCGTCTGGACGTCGCAGGCCGACCACGCGGTGAGCATCGCCGGCGGCCTGCACCATGCCATGCGCCGGTCCGCCAGCGGCTTCTGCGTGTACAACGACCCGGCCATCGCGATCGCCTGGCTGCTGCGGCAGGGCGCGGAACGGGTCGCCTACGTCGACATCGACGTCCACCACGGCGATGGGGTGCAAGCGGCTTTCTATGACGACCCGCGGGTGCTGACGGTCAGCCTGCACGAGCATCCGAGGAGCCTCTTCCCCGGGACCGGCCTGCCAGGTGACGTGGGCGGCCCCGGTGCCGAGGGGATGGCGGTCAATGTGGCGCTGCCCGCGGGGACCGGCGACGGCGGGTGGCTGCGCGCCTTCGACGCGGTCGTGCCGCCGCTGCTGCGGTCGTTCCGCCCGCAAGTGCTGGTCAGCCAGCACGGCTGCGACAGTCACTGGCTTGATCCCCTCGCCCACCTGGAGCTGAGTATCGACGGGCAGCGCAGTGCACACGCGGCGCTGCACCGGCTGGCCCACGAAACTGCAGGTGGCAGATGGGTGCTCACCGGCGGCGGCGGATATGAGCTGGTTCTCGTGGTACCGAGGACCTGGACCCACCTGATGACCGAGGCGGCCGGGCGCCCGCTCGACCCGCAGCTGGAGACGCCGCCGGAATGGCGCGAGTTTGTCCGCGGCCGGACGGACTCCAAGGCGCCGGAACGGATGACCGATGGTGCCGAGGCCGCCTTCGCCCCGTTCTCGTCCGGCTACGATCCGGCCGATGCGGTGGACCGGGCGATCATGGCCACCCGCAGCGCGGTCTTCCCTTCGCACGGATTGTTTCCCGCTCCGTAAGGGCTTCGTCACTGCTACGGCCCTGTGTCCAATCACCTGTGTCGTGGATGATGCCCGATGAGGGGGGGTTGCCCTTTTCCGTACAGGACTTACGCTGGTGACAGAGGTGACTGGTGCGCCGAAAATCCGGCTGAGGCGCACCAGCCCCCGCGCGGAGGTAGGGAATTCATGACTGCAGGTGAGACTCCCCTAAGCGATGTCAGGTTCCTGACCGTGGCCGAAGTGGCCACGATCATGCGCGTGTCGAAGATGACGGTCTACCGTCTGGTTCACTCGGGTGAACTGGAGGCGATCCGGGTAGGCAGGTCGTTCCGCGTGCCCGAGCAGGCCGTCAACCGGTACCTGAGAGAGTCGTTCGTCGCGGCGAGCTGACCGCGCCTGGCGCAGGCGGCTTCGCCGATCAGGCCAGCGGGGAGGTACCCTGTGGCGTTGGCGTGTGCCCAGCCGGTCGGCGTCGGGCCTGCGCGTTGCATGCCTGATTTCCAGTGCGTCGAGCGAGGGTGGGTGTCGTGGGTTCCGTCATCAAAAAGCGTCGTAAGAGAATGGCCAAGAAAAAGCACCGCAAGCTGCTCCGGAAGACTCGCGTCCAGCGGCGGAACAAGAAGTAACGTCGCGCTGGCGCGCTCAGGCCGGTCACGGGCCGGCCGCCTGAGCGATCGCCCGCGCGGGGCGCCCGGCCGGGAGAGCCGTAGCTGTAGAGCGGCACTTGGGCCAGTATCTGGACGGCTTGGCGGGCCGTGGGAGGGGGATCACCGTGGGGCAGCCTTCAGCGCTGGCCGTCAGCAGGCTGCACGGTACGCCGGGGCGAGTGCCGGACGGCATCGTGGCTGGCGGCGCCGTGCCCAGCGATAACGGGGAGTACCGCCCCGCCAAGACCGGCCGCCTTCCGCGGAACGGTTCCCGGGAGCAGCTGAACTGCCCTTCCGGCGGAGACCAGGCGGCCGATCGTGATCAGGTCACCGGGGACCGCCCGGCGCGGGCCGCTGACTGGCGCGGGCGGATCGCTGGGGCCGTGGAGTTCGCCTGCCGCCAGATGGTCGGCGAAAGCGACATTGACGAGTTCGGCTTCGACCCCGAGTTCAACTCGCGGGTGTTGATGCCGGCCGCGCGTGCGCTCTACCAGCATTGGTTCCAGGTTCAGATGAAAGGCCTGGCGCATGTGCCCGGCCAGGGGGCGGCCCTGGTTGTGGCGAACCATTCCGGGGTGCTCCCGGTCGATGCGATCATGCTGCAGTCGGGGCTGCACGACGAGCATCCCAGCCACCGGAACCTGCGCCTGCTCGGCGCGGATCTGGTGTATGAGCTGCCGGTCCTGTCCGTGCTGGCCCGCAAGGCCGGGCACACCCCGGCCGGCCCGGCCGGCGCGCACCAGTTGCTGCAGTCCGGCGAGCTGGTCGGGGTCTTCCCCGAGGGGTTCCGGGGGATCGGCAAGCCATTCGGCCAGCGGTACCAGCTGCAGCGCTTCGGCCGCGGCGGGTTCGCGGTGTCCGCGATCCGGGCGCGGGTTCCGATCATCCCCTGCGCCATCGTCGGGGCTGAGGAGATCTTCCCGATGATCGGGAACGCGAAGCCGCTGGCCCGGCTGCTCGGGCTGCCCTACTTCCCGATCACGCCATTGTTCCCCTGGCTCGGCCCGGTGGGCGCGATCCCGCTGCCGTCCCAATGGATCATCGAGTTCTGCCCGCCGGTGCCCACCAGCGGCTATCCAGCGGGCGCGGAGGATGACCCGGCGGTTATCGCGGAGCTGACTGACGCGGTCCGCGGCACGGTCCAGCGCAAGCTTGACGAACTGCTCGCGGAGCGTGGCCCAGCCTTCGGCTGACTCCCGGTGCCGTGGCCGGCCGGCCACGGCCTGGTGCGGTGGCGGGTCAGCCGCGGGCCCGGCGCCGGCGCAGCGCGGCGGCGGCCGCGACCCCGCCGACGACCGCACCTGCCCCGGCCGCAGCCGGCAGCGCGATCAGCGTGGCCCGGCGGCCGGAACGGAAGTCGTGCACCGGCCAGTCCCTGATCCTCGCCTCGGCCCGCAGCTCGGCATCCGGGTTGACCACGTTGGGGTAGCCAACAAGCTCCAGCATGGGCAGGTCATTGGCGGAGTCGCTGTACGCGGAGCAGCGGGCCAGGTCGAGCCCTTCGCGGTCGGCGAGCGCCTGGACCGCCGCGGCCTTGGCGTCACCGTGCAGCAGCCCGCCGACGAGCCGTCCCGTGTACTGGCCGTCGACTGACTCGGCGACCGTGCCAAGGGCGCCGGTCAGGCCGAGCCGGCGGGAGATGATGCTGGCCAGTTCCACCGGCGTGGCGGTGACGAGCCAGACCCGCTGTCCGGCCTCGAGGTGCCGCTGGGCGAGCGCTCTCGTGCCTTCCCAGATCCGGTCGGCCATGCTCTCGTCGTAGATCTCCTCGGACAGCCCGATGATGTCGGCCACCTTGTGCCCCATCACGAAGGCGAGCGCGGCCTCGCGCGCCGCGTCGATGTGCCCGGAGTTCTCGGCGCCGCGCACCCGGAACGACAGTTGGCCCCAGGCCATCCGGGCCAGGTCCCGCGGCCCGAACATCTTGCGGGCGGCCAGGCCCCGGGCGAAATAGTAGATCGATGCGCCGCGCATGAGCGTGTTGTCAACGTCAAAGAAAGCGCCCGCGGTGGGATCAGGTTCTGGGGGGTGCCGATGCACGGCGGCCGCCGCCGCGGAGGCCGCCCCGGCCAGGGCGGCCCGGTTCTTGCGAAGCTGTCTGGGCTTGCCGCCGCGCTGGTCGGGGTGGGCGAGATCGGAGCCGGCTGCGCGAGTCCCACGGCCTGGCACGGGGAGCCGTCCTGGCAGCTGCCTCATGGTGTCATAGCTTACCGAGCTAGGACGGCCGCCTTACCTGGTCATCCATCTGGTCGCATCCAGGGCGTGCGTCAGGCACTATAGGCTGCAATGTCTATTTCGCTCGTGGTAGCGCTGGTCGGCACGCTGGCGGCGGCCGCCGGGACCGCCGTTCTCGTGGCGCGGTGCGCCCGCACGCCCCGGGCTGACGTGATCGCCTGGGCGATCGCGACGGCCGGGCTCACTGTCGCGCTGGCCGCCCAGGTGCTGGGCTACCGGAAGGGCTTCGCTCCGATCACGTTCCGCGCCCTGCACGTGGGTGCGCAGATGATCGCCCCGGTGGCCCTCGCCTGGGGGGTCGTCGAGGTGGCCGCGCGGAGCACGGCGGCCAGGTTCGCGGGGCGGCTGGCTTTTTCCGCGCTGGCCGTGGTCGCCGGGGTGATCCTGGGCATCGACCCGCTGAATCCGCAGGCCTTCGGCCGGTCCTGGCCCTCCGCCTCCGTGTTCTACGGCCCCCTCCCGAACCTGCTGCTGCTCGTCGTCGTCGGGGTCACCGTGATCACCGCGCTGGTGGCGGCGATCGTCGCTGGTGCGCGGTCACGTGGCGGTCCCGCCGGGCAGGCCGGGTTCGTCTCGGCCGGCGTGGCTGGCTTGGCCATCCTCGCGACGGCGGGGATTTCGGTCCGCCTGCCGGCGAACTCGGGCTACCCGGTGCTCTGCGTGCTTGCCGCCGGCCTGGCGATCCTCGCGGGGCTGCTGGCCGGCCGGTTCCAGCTGGCTGCGCTGCGCGCGGCGCGCGGTGCGGGCGACGACACTGGGTGGGGTCCGGCGGTCCCGGCCAATGGCTGGGGCTCCGGGCAGTACGGCGGCGATGATTCGCTCGGCCTGTACGCCAGCGGCGACCGCGGCGCTGACGATTCGCTCAACCTCTACCGGGACAGCGGCCGCGGCGGGTATCCCGCGTCGTCCGGCGGCTACGGCGACACCGGTGGTTTCGCACAGTACGGGGACACCGGGTACGGCGAGCCGGACGCAAGCTACGACGGGCCGGTTACCGGTGCGTTCGAGGGGCCGGTCACCGGCGCGTTCGAAAAGCCGGTCACCGGTGCCTTCGGCGGCCCCGCCACCGGCGGATTCAGCGGGCCGGATACCGGTGGTTTCGACGGGCCGGTCACCGGCGCGTTCGATCCTCTTTACCGGCCGAACGGCCTTCCCGGCCGGGACCGCGATGGCGAGTACGACAGGCGCGGCGCGGACACGGGCCTGGCGGCCGGGGATCGCGGAGCCCCGGATCTGGGCGCGTACGACATCGGGCTGCTGTACGGCCAGATCGCTATCTACACGCTGCTCGATCACGGCTCGGCGGAGTTTGACCGACTGGCTGACCAGGTCGTTGAGCAGGTGCGGGGGCACGAACCTGGCACCCTTGTCTATGTGGTGCATGGTGTCCCGTCCGCTCCGCTGCAGCGGATTCTCTATGAGGTCTACCGCGATCGGGCGGCGTACGACGAGCACACCCAGCAGTCCTACATCAAGGATTTCGAGGCCGGCCGCAGCCCGCTGGTGCTGGCGACCAACGTGATCGAACTCGGTGTGCGGCAGGCCAAGGTCTCGCCGATCGGGCAGCAAGGGGGAGCGCCGGCGGTGCGCCGGCCGCCGGCCGGCCAGGCACCGGCCGGGACGCAATCCGGGACGCCGCCGCAGGGCCGGCCGCCGTTCGGTCCGGCGTCGGGGACGCCGCCGC
>CAYPQM010000092.1:0-26263 GCA_964412845.1 uncultured Streptosporangiaceae bacterium | reverse complement strand
CGAGCGCGATCAGGATGCCCACGCCGATGAGCAGGCCCCTCTTCATGGTGACCGCCTCTTTTCCGTGGCCGCTGGGTACGGCCCAGCCTCATGCTGTCATCGTCGAAACGGCCGCGGCGCCGGAAAGGTTCAGGGCCCGGCCGGCCCGCGCCGCCTGCGGTCAGATCAGGCGAATGCCATAAAGGCCGCCTGCCGGCCGCAGATCTCCGACAAGCTGACCACAGCGTCTGCCGCCCTGGATGACATTTGCGCCAGCGGGGGCATCGCGTGCACGCCGGAGGCTCGCCAGATAGGCTCCCGGATCAATGCCACAGCACGCTGGCCAGGCCAGCGAATGGTCCGATGATCTGCGGTTCGCCCACGTCCTCGCGGACGCGGCGGACGACATCACCACGCGCCGGTTCCGGGCGCTCGACCTGAGGGTGGACACCAAGCCTGACCTGACCCCGGTGACCGACGCGGACCGGGCCGCCGAGGAGTCGCTGCGGAACGTGCTGAAGCGGGCCCGGCCCCGGGATGCGGTGCACGGCGAGGAGTTCGGCCGGGTCGGCAAGGGGCCGCGATGCTGGGTGATCGATCCGATTGACGGAACCAAGAACTACGTGCGCGGGGTCCCGGTGTGGGCCACCCTGATCGCGCTGATGGATGGCGATGACGTAGTCGTCGGCGTCGTGTCCGCACCCACCCTCGCCCGCCGGTGGTGGGCGGCACGCGGCGGCGGCGCATGGACGGGCCGCGGCCTGACCAAGGCGAGCCCCTGCCGCGTCTCCGAGGTCGCGAAGCTCGAGGATGCCTCGTTCTCCTACTCCAGCCTGGGCGGCTGGGAGGAACAGGGCCGGCTGCAGGGTTTCCTGGGACTCACCCGCTCTGTCTGGCGCACCCGCGCCTACGGAGATTTCTGGTCGCACGTCCTGGTCGCCGAGGGTGCGGTGGACATTTCAGCCGAGCCCGTCGTGTCGCTCTGGGATCTCGCGGCCCTCCAGGTGATCGTGGAAGAGGCCGGCGGCAAGTTCACTGACCTGGCCGGCAATGCGACGCCACAGGGTGGCAGCGCCGTGTGTACCAACGGGCGTTTCCACGACGAGGTCCTCGGCCATCTCGCCGGGCCCGGAGCCTGAATCTCCCGGGGGGTTGCCCTCCGGCGCGGTATCACGGATGCTGTAGGGACAGGCTGTCACAAGGGCACAAGCTCGGCTTCGCAGAGAGCCGCAACCGGATCCGGGCCCAGGGTGACGGCCGGAACGTCACCTCAAGCGGCGCGGCTGGGAGTGATCGACCATGAAGGTACGGGACGGCATGACCAGGCTGGTCCTGACGATCGGCCCGTCGCACACGCTGCGCGAGGCGGCCCGCCTGATGTCGGCGCGCCGGGTCGGCGCCGCGGTGGTGATCGACTCCGAGCATGCCGGGATCGGCATCCTGACCGAGCGGGACATCCTGGATTCGATCGGCGCCGGGCAGGACCCGGACAGCGAGGTGGCCGGCCAGCACCGCACCGAGAACGTCGTGTTCGCGTCACCCGACTGGACTCTCCAGCACGCGGCCGAGACCATGGTCTCGGCCGGTTTCCGGCACCTGGTGGTCGTCGAGGGACACGAGGTCACCGGGCTGCTTTCGATGCGCGACATCGTCCGCTGCTGGGCCGACTCCGAGGTCGCCGCGCGCGCGGAGCACGCCACCGCGCCGGCCTGACGAGGCACCTTGCGATCATGCCTCTGCCGCGCGGGGTTCACCGGGCACTCGCGCTAGCCGTCCGGGCGCTCCGCGCTGCCGCCGGAATCGGGCGGCCGCGGGGCCAGGACGCCGGGAGGACCCAGCGGGCCGAGCTCGTGGCCGGTGAGCACGGCGATCGAGGCGATGATGCCGGTGTCCCGGTCCCCGACGAGTTCCCACGCCCGCGCGACCCCGACAAGCACCAACCCGACCAGGATGTTGCCGACCAGCTGTATGCCAGTCGTGCTGCGCGGGTTCACGAGCAGCATGATGCCGCCAGCGAGCTCGGTCCCGAAGAGCACCAGAAGCAGGATGATCAATCCAAGTTGCCGCCAGCGCTGGCGGCGGTGCCGGGTTGACGGGCTGGTGAAGATAGATCGCGTTCCGGCGGCGGTGAAGAAGATGCCGACGACAGCCAGCACGGTAGCCGGAAACCCGACGTTGGTATGCGGCACCAGGCTGAACAGCGAGACCGCCAGCACATTGGTGAACGACAGCAGCGAGGCAGCCGCCCGGACCTGCTGGATGACGCTCGAGCCGGAGGCCCGGTCACGGCCCGACGCGACCGACATGGCGACGAACAGCAGGCCAGTCAACGCGGCCGCGCACCCCGCGATCGCCGCGAACAGATCTCGATACGTCCCAAGCACCACCGGGCCGACACTACCGGCCGACGCTCCGGCGGAGCGGATCGAGGGGTGCCCCCGCCGGGGGACATGATCGAGGTCCAGGTGGCGAGGATCAGGGCCCCGGCCGGCTCGCGGGCCTGCGGCCGGGCAGGATTGAGATCCTAGTGGGCCTGCTCTTCCTGGGCGGGCTCGACGGACGCCTCTTCCTCGCCCTTGGGGTAGAGGTACTGGAAGACCAGGGCCGACACCGCCCCCCCGATGAGCGGGGCCAGGATGAACACCCAGAGCTGGCTGAGCGCTGAGCCGCCGACAAAGAGAGCCGGGCCGATGCTCCGGGCCGGGTTGACCGACGTCCCGTCGATCGGGATCCCGATGATGTGCACGAGGGTGAGAGCCAGCCCGATGACCAGCCCGGCGACCGTGGCGTTGCTCGCGCGCCTGGTCACAGCCAGGATCACGAAGACGAAGACGAAGGTGAGGACGATCTCGGCGATGAAGGCGCCCGCGGCCTTGGCACCGATCATTGACGACGTCCCGTACCCGTCGGCGCCCAGGCCCAGGCGGGCCTGATACCCGGACGACAGGTGCAGCAGGCCGAAGAGCCCGGCGGCACCGGCGATGCCGCCGACGACCTGGGCGGCCCAGTAGCCAACCGCGTCGCCGAGCGTGATCCGCCGGGCGGCCAGGAATCCCATCGTGACCGCGGGGTTGACGTGGCAGCCAGAGATCGGGCCGATCCCGTAGACCAGGACGAGCAGCACCAGGCCGAAGGCCAGCGCGGTGGCGACCACTCCGGCCGACACGCTCGCCCCGGTGGCCTTGAACCCGAAGGTCAGCGTGGCCGTGCCGGCCCCGAAGAACACCAGCAACGCGGTACCGAGCGCTTCGGCGAACAGCGATCTGGATTTCATGCGAGGCATCCTTGTCTCTCGCGTGACTACCTTTCAGGTGACTACGGGGAGACATCATCGCAGGTTGCGATGGCCAAGCGAAGCATTATAAACACTAGGAGTCACTATCCGACTCCCCAACGCACCCGATTCGCCGTGCCGAAACTGTGATATTGCCGGTGCCGGCCGGGCCAACCACGGCGGCCCGACCGGCGTCATATCTGTCACACGGCTCGCGGAGCCACCTGGGTAGAAAGACACTGGCGATGACTTCATCTTCACGGACAACGCGGCGGGCGATCGGCGGAGCCGCGCTCACCTGCATGGCGGCGCTCGTCACGGCCTGCGGTTCTACCTCCGGCACGTCCGCCGCGCCCGCCACCTCGCCGACCCCGGCGACGTCGGCTGCGTCGGCCTCAGCCAGCGCGAGCGCGGCGACCGCCAGCACGGCCGCCGCCGCACCGGCCGCCTCGCCCGCGCAAGCCGGACCGCCGCCCTGCCCGACCCGGTCGCTGCAGGCCAAGATCGGGGTCTCCCAGGGGACCGCCGGCAGCGTCTACACCGTGATCGTGTTCACCAACATCTCCAACGTGACCTGCACCTTGTACGGCTATCCCGGCGTCTCCTTCGCCGGCGGATCGCCGGTCAGCCAGATCGGCCTGGCCGCGACGGAGAGCAACGTGACACCCCGGCAGCTGGTGACGCTGGCCCCGCACGCGGTCGGCAACGCGCTGCTGCGGATCGTGGACGCGGGCAACTTCCCGGCCGCCAAGTGCCACAGCGTCCCAGCGAAATTCCTGCAGATCTACCCGCCGAACCAGACAACCCCGATCCTGCTCAGCTTCAACTCCCAGACCTGCTCAAAGCCGGTCCAGATCCTGACCATCAGCGTCGTCCAGCCCGGCGCTGGCAGCGCCTCCTAGAGCCGTCACGGGGGTGACCGCCGGTGCCCCGGCCTCCGCTGGGGCACCGGCCTGCGCGCGGGCACTGGCCTGCGCGCGGGCACTGGCCTGCGCTGGGGCGCCCGCCGGGACGGGGCGGTTCTCGGAGATCCACGTGTCGATGCGCTCCCACCAGTCATACAGCCAGCGCACCTGAGCCTCGTGATCAAGGGAGCGCGGTACCTCGTCGACCGGTACCCGCCACCATTTCGCGCGGACGATCTGGTTCATCGGCAGGCTCCGCCAGACGTCGCCCACGCTGACCAGCATGTCCAGCCCGGCATGGGCAACGAAAATCACGTCGGCGGCGGGGCAGGCCGCAATGGCCGCGAGCGCTCCGCCGCTGCGCGGCGGGAGCAGGTTCGGCATGTCCCGGGCGCGGGCCGCCAGATCACGCCGGCCCAGCCGTTCCAGCCGCCGGATGCCGCGCAGCCACCGGCCGGGCGTCCAGTTGCCGCCCTCCGGGAAGATCACCAGCGCGCCGGCCTCATCGAGCCCGCGGGCCAGCCGCTCGATCTGCTCGACGTAGAACTTCGCACCGACCCGGCGATGCTGGATGAAGACGTTGGGCAGCCGGTTGGCCATCACGTCCAGGCCCGGGTCAAGCTGCAACGTCGCCTTCATGACAACCCGCGGGCGCCGCCCGTAGACGCTGAGCAGATGGCGGACGAGCAGGAATGAGTCGCCCGGCCCGGCATGGCGGCTGAGCACGATGACCGGCCGGGTCAGCCTGGCCGCCTGCTCCGCAGCGGTGAGCTCAGGTTCGTCGACCTCCACCCGCACCCCGAACGTGCTGGTGGCGGTGCGATACAGCGAGTCAAGGAACCACCGCATGATGGCGTAGTGACGGATCTGGTACGGCTCCGTGCGCAGCCGGCCGCCGAACCCGCTCGCTACCCACAGGCCCAGGCACATGAACAACGCCACCGTCTCCGCCACGAGCCAGATGAGCGCGAAGTAGAGCAGCCGGAGGCCGCGCATGCGGCCCGGCCGCGCGTGCCCGACCAGCCCGAACGCCAGGGTCGCCGTGGCGAGCAGCGGCGACAGCACCACCACCGCGACCGCGATGACGATGGCCAGGGGCGCCAGCACGAGGCGGCGGACCAGCCTGGGTGGGAGCATGGCCGGCTCCTCCCGTCCCCGATGCCCGGGTCAGTGACCGGCCAACTCGGCGAGATAGCTCGCGGACGCTGCATACGCGCGCTCGATACTCACTCCGACCTTAGTCTTGTCGCGGTATCGAAGCTGTGACAGATCTACCGGGCGCTGATCTGCGCCGGCGGGCAGCACGTGGACGCTCACCCCCTCGGGCAACGCCGACATCTCCTCATGGAAACGATGCCGGCGGGCGATCTCGAAGGCGACCAGGCCCACCTCCCACGGACGGCGGGGCACCGCGAGGGGCCGCTCGATCCGGCCGACATGCAGGACATAGACGTTGCGGGCACCCAGGGCGACAGCCCGGCCGACCGGAATCGAATGCACCAGGCCGCCGTCGAAGTAATGCTCGCCGTCGACCTCCACCGCTGGCAGCAGCCCAGGCACCGCGCACGAGGCCAGTACCGCGGGCACGACCGGCCCACTGCTGAACCAGCGCGCGCTGGCCCGTTCGATACTGGCCGCGACGCACTGAAAGGGCAGCTCAAGATCGGCGAAGTCATCCCCGGGAAGCATTCCGGCCAGCATCTGGCGCAGCGGCTCGATCGAATGCAGGTGCGTGCCGGACCGCGCCAGCCGCGCCGCGCGACCCCACAGCGTCTCGCTGAACGCATGCCGCAGCGCCTCGCCCTGCCATAGCTCGCCCAGCCGCACCGCCGCAGCAGCCGGATCGGCGGCCACGAACGCCCCGTTGATGGCACCTACCGATGTGCCCACGACCACATCCGGCCGGATGCCAGCTTCCGACAGGGCGCGGAGCATGCCGACCTCGTGGGCGCCGAGCATGCCGCCGCCGCCGAGCACGAACGCCGTCTTCACCAGCCGTCCTCCTCGCGGTCAAGCTAAGCAGACGGCCAGACCGGGTCCGCCGCACGGTGGGCCGCCATTTGACATAGCCAGACAGGTCTGTCTAGTGTGGCGGCGGCAGGCCGCCTGCCGCCCACCACGACTCTGACCGACACCGGCGAAAGTAGCCCGATGGCTCCCGTCCCCGCCCTCCCGGCCGCGCAGCCGGCTCCAGGCCAGTGCGCCGCGGTCCCGGCCGCCGCGCCGGGGGCCCGGCGCTGGCATCTGTCGCACCCGGTCGCCTTCGCCACCATCACCGCGGTCTTTGTGCTGTTCGCGGCGGCATCGAGCGCGCCGTCGCCGCTGTACGTCGTCTACCAGCAGGAGTGGCGTTTCTCCGCCACGACGCTCACCGTGATCTTCGCCGTGTACGTGCTGGCCCTGATTGGCTCGCTGCTTGTGGTGGGGGCGCTGTCCGATCACATCGGCCGCCGTCCCGTTCTCGGTGCGGCGATAGCGCTGGAAGCGGTCGCGCTCGCGCTGTTCGTCGCCGCGGGTGACGTGACGGTCCTGCTCGTGGCCCGGTTCGTGCAGGGCATCGCCACCGGCGCGGCGCTGACCACCCTCGGTGCGACCCTGGTCGACCTGAACCCGCCGCGCTCGCCCGGCCGGGCCGGCCTGGTCAACGGCGTCGCGCCGATCAGCGGGCTGGCCCTCGGCGCGCTCGGCTGCGGCGCGCTCGTGCAGTTCGGGCCCGCGCCGACGCGCCTGGTCTATGTGCTGCTGCTCGGCGGGATGATCCTCGCGGGCGGGGTCGCCGCCGCCCTGCCAGAGACCTCAGCCCGCCGCCCGGGCGCCCTGGCCTCGCTCACCCCCCGGCTCGGTGTCCCGGCGCGGCTGCGGGCCGACGTCTATGCGCTGGTCCCGATCCTCGTGGCCAGCTGGGCGCTCGGCGGCCTCTACCTCTCCCTCGGCCCGTCGGTCGCCGCCAGCCTGTTCGGCCTGGGCAGCCACCTCATCGGCGGCCTCGTGGTGACCCTGCTGTGCGGCACCGGTGCGGTCACCGCCTTTGCCCTGCGGGGCTGGCCCGCTGAGCGGGTACTGACCGTCGGCGCCGTGCTGCTGACCGGCGGGACGGCGGTCACGCTGGCCGGCCTGCAACTGGACAGCGTGCCGCTGGCTGGCATCGGGACCGTCCTGGCCGGGATCGGCTTCGGCGCATCCGCCCTCGCCTGCTTCGGGGCGCTGGCCCGGATGGCTGCCCCCGCGGAACGCGGCGAGCTGTTCGCGGTGGCCTACGTCATCGCCTACCTGGCCTTCAGCCTGCCTGCCGTGGCGGCCGGGTTCGCCAGCACGTCCGTCGGCCTGCGCAGCACCGCGATGGTCTACGGCGTCGCGGTCGGCGTGCTCAGCCTCGCCGCGCTGGCCGCCCAGCGGCTGCGCGCCGCCCGGCCGCGCCGGTGACCGTGCTGCGGGGGGTCGCGGAGCCCTGGACCAGCAACGGGTTTTACCGGCCAGTCCTCGCCGTTCAGCGCGAGCGGCAGGCGGGAATTAATTCGTTCGGTAATTGGATTTGTGCGACTATCGCCGGATGGTTGATGGCGGGGCGCCAGGTCACGGAACTCCTCGACACCGGCCGGACGCCGCTGCCCGCCGAGCCGGACCTGGAGACGGTCGACGAGTGGTGCGTGCACGCGCACCGCCGGCACTGGCCTGGGCCTGAGCCGTCTGGGTATGAGCCGATGTCACCGCGTGGCGCCGGAATGGTGGCCGCAGGTGCGGGGACAGGGAAGCATGGTCGGCATGGGCTGGAAGAATCTGGGCGAGAAACCGGTCGTGCACACCCCGTGGTTCCAGTTGAACCTGGCCGAGGTGGAACTGCCCGGCGGACGGCGGCTGGACCACTACCTGTTGCGCCGTCCGCCCGTCGTGCTCACCGCAGTGCTCGACGACCAGGAGCGGGTCCTGATGCTGTGGCGGCACCGCTTCATCCCGGACTCCTGGGGCTGGGAACTGCCTTCCGGGATCACCGACCCGGCGGGCGACCTGCAGGCCGCCGCCGCCCGGGAAACCCTGAAAGAGTCCGGCTGGGAACCATCGCGGCTGCGCCCGCTGCTCCGGCTGGAACCCGCTGCTGGCCTGTCCGACTCGGTCAGCCACATCTACTGGACTGAGCACGCCGTCCATCGCGGTGACCCCGTCGCCGGCTTCGAATCCGAGCGCATCGACTGGATCCCGCTGCACCAGGTCCTCGCGCTCATCGCCGGAGGCCAGATCCGCGCCGCGGTGACCGCAGCCGCCCTGCTCTTCCTGCAGCACACCCGCACCGTCTCGCGGGCCGATCCGGTCGCGGCACCGCGCGAATACCAGGAGGGGTAGTTGCGGGTCATGCTGGCCACCGACCCCGGCACACCCGGGTGGCCCAACGAAGACTTCGCCGCCATAGCCCCGGGCGCGGCCGTCCTCCTCGACGGGGCGACCACTGTCCCCCGTGACGGTGACACCGGCTGCGCGCACGGCGTCGCCTGGTACGCCCGCACCCTCGGCACCACCCTGCTGGCCGGGATACTCACCGACCCGCCGGCTCCCCTCGGCCAGGCTCTAGCCGACGCGATCAGCACCGTTCGCGGCCTGCACGAGCACAGCTGCGACCTTGATCATCCGGCCACCCCGGCGGCCACCGTCACCGCCGTCCGTGACACGCCGGAGGGCATCGGCTACCTCGCCCTGTCCGACTCCAGCATCGCCGCCGACTATGGCGGCGCCCGGCCGCCCGTCATCATCACCGACCGCCACCCGGCCGCCAGCGCCACCCCTGGCGCCGCCCTCCGGGCCCGAACCGGGACCCTCCGCCGCGCCGGGCTGAAGTCCATCGCGCTGCTCAGCGATGGCGCCACCCGCATCACCGATCAATACGGCCTGCTCGGCTGGCCGGCGGTGCTCGCCGTCATCCGTGAGCACGGCCCCGCTGAGCTCATCCGCCGGGTTCGCGCCGCCGAAGACTCCGACCTGGACCGCAGCCGGTGGCCCCGCAGCAAAGCCCGAGACGACGCCACCGTCGTCTGCTGGCCGCAAGGCTGAGTACCGGCTGGACCGCGTGCCTGATCATGTCCGGGGCGTGGCGGGGTACCGGCGTTCCGGCAGGCCGAGCAGTCGCGGACGGAGGTACTCAAGCGCGTGGGCGAGCAGCCGGGAGACATGCATCTGCGAGATGCCGAGCTGCTCACCGATCTGTACCTGCGTCATCTCGTCGTAAAAGCGCATGACCAGGATCCTCTGCTCACGCTGGGGCAGCTCGCCCCAGTGCGTCGCGACGGCCAGGATGCCGAGCATGCGCTCCATCCGCGGGTCCTCCTCGCCGAGGAGGTCGGCCAGGCTGACCGTCCCAGACTGGCCCGCCATCGGCGCATCCAGCGAGAACGGCTGGAAAGCCAGCTCCGCCCGCCGGGCATCCCGCAGATCATCGGCGCTGACCCCCAGGTGCCTGGCCAGGTCGGACTCGGAGGGCACCCGGCCCAGATCCTGGGTCAGCTGCCTGGTCGCCTCGCGGACCTCAAGGAGCAGTTCCTTGACTGAGCGCTTGACGTGGATCTGCCAGCGCTTGTCCCGGAAGTGCCGCTTGATCTCGCCGCTGATGCACGGCTGGGCGTAGCCACCCAGGCTGCCGCCGAAGGCCGGATCGAAGTTGTTGATCGCCTTCAGCAGGCCGATATAGCCCACCTGCATCAGGTCGTCGGTCGGCTCGGGACTGGACCGGTACCGCTGCACGCACGACCACACCAGCGGCCGGTAACGGCTCACCAGCAGCTCACACGCCGCATCGCGCAGAGCGCTGGCCAGCGGCGCGGACCGGACGACGTCCAGGAGGGCCCGGTCATCCAGCCCGGCCAGACGCGGGGGCACCTGGCCCGCCGGAGCAGCCGGCCCCGGCGCGGCTACCCCGGCCAGCAGGATCGAACCGCGGGCCGTAGCCGACTCCTGGCGCCCTGGGCTCTTCTCAGCGGTGCGCAAGCTGACCCCGCCGTCCATGGGGTGGCTGAGCAGCGAAGATCGGGATGACCGCCCAGGCGATAGTGGTCAGGCGGGTCGGAATCCAGCTCAGTGATCTCCTGCCGGGGATCACTACCGTGGCGATCGAACCCGCCGCAAAAACGATCCATACGACGTCCGTAACAGGCTCCTAAGTTAGCTACGGCCGTTCAGTCGTAGCGTGCTGCCAGGCACCGGTCCGTCATAGCGGAGACAAAAAAAACCGGGCCTAGGGACGTAACCGCAGATATCTCGGATGCGGCTGCCTAGGTCCGGAGCAACACACAACATATTACGCTTATGCGATCCTCGCAGGCAAGGAATTAGACAACCAATAAAACGCGCCCGGCCCGGACCGTAGGTGCGGTGCCCGGCGAGGGCAAGGCGACGCTGGCCCGCATCGCCGGGCGGCAGCAACGGTGGCCTGGACAGGCAGGTCAGGCGTGGCCCGGCCCGGATACTGCCGTGCCTGCCAGCGGCGGCCGGCAGCCGGACGCACCCTCAGCAACAGTCTGGTGACGATGCCGCGCCGGGGATTCCGCGGATACGGGGTGATGGCTCGCGGGACAGATGAGCTGGCCCTGGCGCGCCGCAGGACGCCCTGCTGTCGGCGATGCCCGGGCGAGCCGTCGTATCTCCTCGCCCCGCTGGGGTCGGCCCGGCGGGGCGAGGAGGTCAGTGTCTGAGAGATTTTGTTTCACCCTGGCCGTCATTGACCAGATTAGGTATGCGCTAAGTCAGTCACGCTGGGTGATCGATGCGACAAGAATTCTCTCGTTATTCTCGTCGTCCTTGTGGCCGGGAGCGCCCTGCCGTCACCGGGCCATCTGCTCTCAGAAAAAATTCAGGACCCATCTGTGCAACCCGCGCGTATTGCGCGTGCAGCGGCCTGGGTCCGGAGCGTGATTCCATCATACGCTTCAAGTTCCGCGTCAGGCCATTCCGGAGTCAATAACAAGCCTTTCGGGCCTGACCGCGCCGATCGGGGCTTACGCCACGCGGGAAGTTCTCCAGGCGCCGCATGTACCCAGGTGAAGTCACCTCCGCCGGCCGCTGGCGCGCTCAATGAACCATCCGGTCGGTGAGCAGGTAGGCGCCCAGCAGGATCAGGGCGATCCCGGCGATCTGCTCGGCGCGCTCGCGGAGACGTTCGCTGATCCTGGTTCCAACTGCCAGGCCGAGCTGCGCGGCCAGGAGGGCCTGGACGGCGATGGCCGCGACAACCGCGGTGACGGGCAGCCGCACCAGGCCGATGCTGAATCCGATGGCCAGTTCATCCAGGCTGATGCTGATCCCGAGCGCGATGAGCGCCAGCCCGCGGCGGCCGGCGAGGCGGCTGGCCTTCCGCTCCTCCTCGTCGTCGCCGCCTGCGATCAGCATCCAGGCCCCGACGGCGATCACGGCGGCGGCGGCCAGGTAATCGGCGACGTGCCCGATGCCGCGCGCCAGCGCGCTGCCCAGGGCCATGCCGATGAGCGGCATGCCTGCTTCGAAGATCACAAAAATGAGGGAGATGCGCAGCCGTTCCCGTGCGGAGGTCAGCCGGGTGGCTCCGATCGCGGCGGCGACAGCGAAGGAGTCCAAGCCCAGTGGGAGCACGAAGGCCAGCAGTTTCAGCACGGCCCTCAGGTTTTCACAGCGTCCCGGCCGAAGTCTGGGTGGCCGCTCCGGCTGGGATAGCTGTACCGCTCGCCGGGTGGAGTGGCTGGCATGCTGGACCGGTGCGGCCCAGCGCCGCATGGACACGGCACTCGGAGCAGCCGGAGCACCGCGCCAGATGACTGATGAACCTGCTACCGCCGCCGCTGGCCGCCCCGGGGTCCTGCTGCGCCGGGGACGGATCCTTGAGGGGATCACGCTCGGCTGGAATGTCGCGGGCATCATCGTGCTGGCCGTGGCCACGGTCCGCGCCCGCTCGGTGGCGCTGGCCGGGTTCGGCCTGGATTCGCTGATTGAGATCGGCGCCAGCACCGTCGTGCTGTGGGAGCTTTCCGGGACCGGGGAGGCCCGGCAGCGCCGGGCGCTGCGGCTGATCGGCGGCGCCTTCCTGGCGTTGGCGGCCTACCTGGCCATCCAGTCAGTCATCGTCCTGGTGACCGGCTACCGCCCCGGGCCCAGCCCGCTGGGGATCGGCTGGACCGCGGTGACCGCCGCCGTCATGTTCGCGCTGGCCGCCGGCAAGGCCCGGACCGGAAAAGCGCTGGGCAACCTGGTCCTGGTCACCGAAGGCCGGGTCACCCTGGTCGACGCGATCCTGGCGGCCGCGGTCCTGGCCGGGCTCATCCTCAACGCCGCGGCGGGTCTGTGGTGGGCCGACCCGCTGGCCGCGCTCGTTATCGTCGGCTACGCGCTCCGCGAAGCACGGGAGATCTTCCTGGCTGGCCACTGACTGTTATCGCTGTCCGGCGGCACATACCCTCACTGATCGCTGGTAGCGTCCGCACGCCGCAATCGCCTCGAGCGCCACGAGCGCCACGGGGCCAGCAGCCGCCACGGCCTCGCGCCGAGCACGAACGCGGCGAGCAGGTAGATCAGCTCGACACCAGTCACGCTCTGCGACCACCCCACGGCAGTGTTCCGGCCATCGACGAAGGTGTAGATGAAGTCAAGGCCCAGGAACTTCAGCCCGGTGTAGTGGAAGACACCGGTGACGTGCGCAGTGGCCCGGACGCCATCGAGGAAAGACCACTTCCCGAGGTCCTCGATGGCGAACATGATCGGCAGCAGCAACACGGCCCAGGTGATTCCCTTCCAGTAGGTGGGCCGCGGTCCGTGCTCGCCGTACTCGGCGGCGAGGTACTCGGCCGCGAGCCGCCGCAGGTTGCCCAGCCCGCGCAGCGCTTCGGCGGTGCCGACGTCCTCGGCGGCGGCGTGCAGATTGGCGCGCATCTCGCGGCGCTTGGCGATCCTCGACCGCTTGGGCAGGTTGATGAGAAGGAAATTGAAGTCCCAGACCGTCCGTTCGATGCGCAGGCGGTCGATCCTCGTCAGGCTGTGGTTCATCTCATGCCTCCATGGCAGGCGGGGCTGGCTGCGCTGGCACCGGGCGGGCCAGGACGGGATTGACCACCTCGGCCAGGGACAGCCAGCTCGCGGTTCCCTGAGCCAGGGCCGTGTGACCGGCGCCGGTCGGCTGGTAGTACTTGCGAGCAGGCCCGGAACGGGAGACGACGAGCCGGGCGCTGACCCGGCCTTCCCGCTCCAGCCGGGCCAGCGCCGGGTAGACGGTGCCGTCGGAGATGCCGGCCAGCCCGGCCTCCCGCAGCCGCTGTACCAGCTCATAGCCGTACGACTCGCGTTCGGCCAGTAGCCGCAGCAACAGCAGCGACAGCACGCCCTTGAGCAGTTGCGGGTCATGAGTGGAGGTCACCCATCCATGCTAAGCCAGCTACCATACTTAATCAAGTAGCTGGCTAGAGCAGCTAGCGGAGCTAGCATGCATTGTGGCCACGATCTCCGGGCCACCGGCAACCGGCAGCTGTGGAAGTATCCTGAAGCTGTCCAGGTCAGTTCCTCGCAGCAGGCCGAGCACCGCGCCCATGGCCGTTGATCAGGGAGAAGGTCGGGTGGCCAAGGCAGGCAGGAACAGGCAGGCCGCTGCTCAGGCGAAGATCGCCCAGATGCGGGCTCAGGAAGCGCAGCGCAGGCGGCGCCGTAACTGGATGGCCGGGATCGGCGCAGCGGTGGTGGTGATCATCGCAGCGGTCGGCATCACGCTGGCGGTTACCCGGAACAGCGGAAGCCCCGGGGGGACGCCGAAACTCACGCTGTCCCCGCTGAGCACACTGGGCCCGCTCAAGTCGGCGCCATCCCCTGGCCCCCTCGGGCCTGAGGGCGTGCCGATTCCGGCCGCCGCGGCGCTGGCCAGCACGGCCACCGGGACCACAGGCAGCCCCGTCGACGGGATCAGCTGCCAGTCATCCGAGCAGACCCTGTTCCATATCCACGCTCACCTGGCCATCTTCGTGAACGGCTCGCAACGCCAGCTCCCCGCGGGCATCGGCATCCCCGGAGCGCAGGCCCAGAACACCACCACCGGCCCCCTCATCGCCGGCGGCACCTGCCTGTACTGGCTGCACACGCACGCGGCCGACGGCATCATCCACATCGAGTCCCCGGTCCAGCGGACCTTCACCCTGGGCCAGGTCTTCGACGAGTGGGGCCAGTCACTGGGCCCGGACCAGGCCGGCCCGGCCAGCGGGCACGTGACCGCCCTCTACAACGGCAAGGTCTACCGGGGAAACCCCCGCGACATCCCGCTGAACGCACACGCCCAGATCCAGCTGGAAATCGGCACACCGCTCATCGCCCCGCAAACAATCGCCTTCCCCAGCGACCTGTAGGCATCAGCTCAGGCAGCTTGCTCAGCGATGGTGGCGGCATCACTATGGTCTGATGCGCGAGACTGAGATGGGTCTCGGCGGGCGGGTATTGCGGGTCCGTGAGTCAGGTGAGCCCGACGGCACCGTGGTGATGTACTTCCACGGGACTCCGGGTTCCCGGCTGGACCTCTGCTTTGGAGAGCAGCTCGCCGCCGAGCACGGCGTCCGGCTGGTTTCCTTCGACCGGCCCGGTTATGGGGGCTCCACTCCCGCGCCGTTCGGGCTGGCCTCGATCGCGGCCGACGCGCATGCGGTTGCCGACGAGCTGGGCGTGGCCCGGTTCGCGACCCTCGGGATGTCCGGCGGGGGGCCAGCGGCGCTGGCTGCTGCCGCGGGCTCGGGCGGCCGCGTTATCCGGGCTGGGATCGCCTCGGGTCCCGGGCCGTTCGAGCTGATTCCTGGCGCGCTCGACGGGCTCGATGGCGACGACCGCCGGGCGGTCTCGCTGCTGCCGGATGATCCGGCCGCCGCGGCCGCGGCGTTCGCCGCCGGATTCGAGCCGCTGGCTGAGCTGTCCCGGGTCTCCGGCGGCTCTGGGGTGGTGCCGGCCCTCGAGGCCATGCTGTCCTCCCGCGACCGCGAGCTGTTGCGGGACGAGCGATACGCCGCGGTCCTGGCGGAAACGATGCGCGAGGCATTTCGCCAGGGAACCGCTGGCGCGGGCTGGGACAACGTCTCCTGGATCGGGCGCTGGGACATCGACCTGAGCGCAGTCCACTGCCCGGTCCTGCTGTGGTACGGCCGCGACGATCCCCTCGCACCGCCCGCGCACGGATTGTGGCTGTCCGGCAACCTGCCCCGCGCACAACTCGTCCTGCGTGACGGCGAGGGCCATCTCGGGATTTATGAGCACCTCGGCGAGATGCTCGACAAGCTGACCGAAGCCGACACGACGGACCCGGCCCGCCCGGACCCGGCCAGCCCGGACCCGGCCAGCACCGTGCACCCTTAGCTCCACGGCGGCCGCGATGACCGCGCCTCGGCCACACACTGGCGGGTCAGCCTGCGCTGTGAATCCTGACGATGGCCGCGGTGGCAGCCCGGACGGTCAGGCTGATTCCCGCACGCGGACCGGCGGCCAGGGCGTTCCATTTCCCGTCCCAGGGAGTGTCGCCGGTGATCGCGGCGCCGCCGAGCGTGGCGCTGGCTCCGGTCGCGTCCCCTGGCTCCCCGCTGGCGAGCGTCATGATCTGCGCACCTGGCACCCCCGGGCCAGGCGGGACGATCGTCAGGGCCGCATCCGCAGCCGCCGCCCCCTGTGTCTTGTTGATGATCGTGACGTAATGCACGCCGGCTCCGCCAACGCAGTAGGCGGTCAGGTTGATGCCGTCCGGATTCCCGATCGCAACCGGCTCGACCTGCCCCGCCGAGCCTAGGGTGAACGCTTTGATGCCGTACCCCTTCGGGGTGATCGCATAACCCCCGGGGTGGGCAGGATCCGGCACGATCGTGTCGGTGTAGAGCCATTGCTTGTTGTGGAAATTCACGCCCCCGGCCGCGTGGGCTGCCCACCAGTGCAGGTAATCCAGCGCCCACAGCGCCGAGGCAAACGCATTGCTCGCTCCCGGGACGCCGATCAGGTAGTCATTCGATTCGGTGAGCCGGTAGCGCAGGCCAGCAGCGACCACCGGAGCGAGATGGTTCGCGTAGAGCCAGGGATAGGGGGTGTAAGTGGTGCGGGCCGGCTGAGTCCCGACCGTGGTGCCGTGCACCCATTCGGGGGACAGCATATTGCGGATCGCTTGCCGGGCGGTTGTCCTCCCCGGGCCTCCCCCCACGTAGTAGTGCTGGGTGATGCCGGCTATCCGGCCAGAGGCCCTTTCATCGCTGGCGAATTGCTCAGTCCACGACACGCCGTTTCCCGGGCCGGGGGTGTAGGTCTGCGTGCTGTATGCCCCGGTGTCTGGCCCAGCCAATGGGGCCCCAGGCGCCGCGTCCCGGACCGCGTCGGCGAAGCTCTGCCAGTTGGCCAGGTAGGACGCGTACGCACTGCCCGGCACCCCCGGGATCTCCTCGTAGATCGCCGGATCATGCGGATGGCCCGGGTAGGTATGAAACGCATGCCAGTCCGGCTCGTTCCCGATAGCGAAGCTGGCCACATTCTCCCGGTAGTGACGCCAGATGTACCCGGCGGCCTGGGCATCGACCGATTTCAGGTCACTGACTGGCTTTGCGCTGGGGCTCAGCAGGCGGAGCGAATAGATGACCTGCGCACCGGCAGCGGCGGCAAAGGCGAAGAGGCTGTCGATTCCGGTGAAGCCATCCCGGCCGGTGCCCGCGGGGATAAACTCATCCACCGACCCCCCGCCGATCCGCAGGTTGCGCAGCCCGAGATTGCGGAACAGGGTGACCAGCGAATTGTTGGCCGGGCTGAACAGGTAGCCTCGCACGCCCGCGTTGCCGGGATTGAGCGGTCCCCGTTCGAAACTCAGCCCGGCGAAATCGTCCGGGACCACCGGCCCGGGATGCTCAGCGTCAATGGTGATCGTTATGGGATGGGAACCCGGCCGGGACCGCGACCCGGCGGCCCGGTCAGGCCGGCCGGCCGCAAGCAGGCGGGCGGACCGCGGCACCTTCACCGCGGCCATGGCGGGCACGAAGGTGCGCCGGAGCGCGCCGCACACAGCATGCCCAGCTTCGTTCCCAGTGGCGGTCACGGCCTAACCGCCGATCAGCCTGGTGGCTCCCCCGGCGGCCGGTGCTGGGCCGCCATCAGGGAGGCGCCTGTTCACGGCGGCTGCGCTGGCCCGGCGGTGTCGAGCAGTTGCCGCAGCACGGCGGTGTAACGATCCAGCGCGCCCCGGCCGTCACGAGTGAGGGCGACTGTGGTCAGCCCGTTGACGCCGCTGCCGGTCTTTTCCGTCTGCACGTACCCAGCGTCTTCCAGTTTGCGCAGGTGGGTAATCAGGTTGCCGGGCGTCAGCCCCAGCATGTCTTGCAGGCGAGTGAAGGACAGGGTGTCGCCCTGGGGCAGGGCCGCCAGCGTCACCATCAGCCGCAGCCGCGCTGGGACGTGGATCAGCGGGTCGAGCGCATCGGCGGGCGTGGGCTCATCGTCATGCACGGCGCTGCCGGAGCTGGTAGGCGGCGTACCCGATGGCGATGACGCAGCCGCCCACGGCGATGAC
This sequence comes from uncultured Streptosporangiaceae bacterium, assembly GCA_964412845.1. GTDB lineage: Bacteria > Actinomycetota > Actinomycetes > Streptosporangiales > Streptosporangiaceae > JAWWPY01. The sequence goes on along the minus strand of CAYPQM010000092.1, from coordinate 8,607 downwards.
CCCCCACACTCCGGCAGGTCCCGCGAACGCGCTGCCGGTGCCGAGGGCGATTACCGCTATCGCGCCGCCGAGCGTCCGCCAGTCCTCCCGCGCCGCCGCCATGCCCGCCGCGGCCGCGCCGAGAACGAGCAGCGGCGCCGCAGCCGGGAACACTCCGTAGACGATCGCGTGGCTCGGGTCAACGTGATAGAGCGCCCCCTGGAACACGGAAACGGCGATCCAGGCCGTCCCGAACGCCGCGCCGTAGGCCCCCCGCTGCCGCTGGGATTGCCCGCCGACGCCGCTGGTCGCGCGGCGGACAACCGCCACGGACACAATTATCACGACAATCACGGCCCCGTACACCACCGCCAGCGCCGCGCCGGTCGGACCCTGGTAGGGGTGCTGTCCGCGCACCGACAGCCAGACCGTCCCGTAGGCGGCGAGAATCACCGCCGCTCTGAGCAGCGTGAGCAGTGGCGGGCGGAGATCAAACTGGCGCTGCGCCTGCCTCTTGGTCTGCTCAATGAGCGCCGCCGCCGCCCGGGGATCGAGTCCGCCGCCATCGTCGGCTGTTGCGGTCTCGTTGGTGTCGTGTGTCTCGTTCATGGCACTGCCTCCATCGACTTTGTGCCACAAAGGTAACTTGCTTTGCTGTGCAAAGTCAAGGTGCGGAGCCACCGCTTCAGCCCTGCGGCCAGCACCGCTGCCGCGACGCGCCGGTCATCGAGGACGATCTTGCCGGGGCGGCCCTTCGCTGGCTGGAGACCTGTCACTCCCGGCTGTCCCACAGAGCACCCTGCTTGTCGGCTGGCGCGCTTAAGCTGGGCTCTGACTCCGATCCGCCGGGAGCTGCCGATGACCGCACCGCATGCCAGGCACCCCCAGATCCTGGCCCGTCCCGCCTGCACCCCATCGGCGATCCGCGCTGTGCTGGCCGCCAATGCCGACGCTGCCGTGCTGCGGCGTTATGACGATGAGCTGGACGCGGCGTTCGAGGAGGCCCGCGAGCACGGCGACCTCACGCCCCGGCTACAGACGGTCCGGCGCTGGTGGTTCGAGGCAGACGCCTGGCGCGACCCCGACGCCCAGCGCGAGTTCCTGGCCCGCGTCGAGCGCTACCAGAGCGAAGGACCCCCGCCACCCGCAGACCGAATCAGCTGGCAGGGGATCCGCACCCAGTACGGCCTCTGAAGCGTGTACCGGTGGGACTTCGACGACCCTGCACGGCAGCACTTTGCCAGCCTGAGCTCAGCAGGGCCGGGAAGAGTTGGCGGCTTTTATGGACGCGGCTGGGCTTGTCGACCCCGTCGAATATCAACGCCATCCCGGTGAGCCCAGTGCCCCGCCCGCGTTATTGCGCACGCTGCATTTCGGCCAGCACCATGAGGGACTCGTCACGTTCCTGATCTACCCACCAGATGATCTCGTGCTCGTCGTCCGGATCCAGTGGCTCGGCGAATGAACTGTGATCAGGTCACCGTCGATCATGTACGTCACCCTGAACTGGCCGACGCGCAGACAGTGGTAGTCACCTCGATGGAACGCATCTGGCGGACGCGGGTCCTCGGCCAGGGCTGCCACCGCAACCCCGATCCGGCGCATCCCGTCCTGATCCTCTAAGCAGCGCCGCGCCGAAGCCCGTGCGGCGGGCGACCACTCGATCTTTACTGGCCGCGCAGCAGCTCGGCCATCGCCTCTTCATGGGAAACCGCACCAGGCCGCCCAGCTGCCACCCAGTCCCGATGAGCTGCCAGCGTGGCCTCAACCTCGGCCTCCTCCAGCAGTTCGGCCGGTGCGTGGCGCTGCACGGCCTGGAGTCGCCTCAGGTCGGAGAGCGGAACGATCACTGCCGCCTCCCCACCCAAGTGGATCACCTCATACGAACCGAGGTCACTGTCTGGGTGCGCGGTCATATCGGAAACGCTACCGGGACCCTCGACATTCACGGGCCCAACCCGCTCATGATGGGTGCGCCAGACACGTCGGGATCGTCGAGGCGAAGTCAGCGGATGTCCGTGCAGGCTGGCGCAGATCCGGGCGGAGGCCACCGAACACGTCATCCCGATCGCGGTCACCACGGAAGCGCGTTCGTCGCCGTGCACGCCGTAGGCGAGGTAGGCGCTGACGATCGCCAGCACCAGACGGCTGCCCTCGTGTCAATGGCTGTGCTGCTCGGAATGGCCACCATCCGGCGTTGTGCCGAGGTCGTCGTCGCGCCCGGCCCGGATCCGCGACCACTGGGCGGTCGGGCGGCCGTCCAGCCGAAACTGGCCACCTCTGGAACCCCAACGCTGCGGCCAGCCCTCGGGCGAGTCCTCCCAGAACTCCTGCCGGCCGTAGACAGTCAGATCCAGCAGTCCGTACGACGGTGCCATCAGTTCGTTGCCGCGGCCGGTGGTCCAGTAGGTCTCGTAGACCTTGTCATCGTCCCGGAGATAACTGACCAGGATGCCGAAGTGCCGATCTGCGATCAACCGGTCCACGTCGTCCTGGGGCACCGAGTACCAGGGAACCGTCCAGCCCATGAAGTCGCGATACCGCGAGCTCTCCTCGTACGGCCCCTGACAGAAAGTCGCGTAGCTCACGTCCCGCGAGTGCAGATAAGACAGCTCGTTGATGTGGGTCGTGGAGAAGGTGCAGCCCTCGCACTGCTCCGCGGCGGGCCTGCCGGTGTGCCACATCTGGAAGTAGGCGATCAACTGGGACCGACCGTCGAAGATGTCGATCAACGGCACCGGCCCGTCCGCTCCGATCAGCGGAGTCTGCGGATCGACCTCGACCATCGGAAGGCGGCGGCGGGCGGCGGCGACCGCGTCGCCCTCGCGGGTGTGGGCCTTCTCTCGGACCCGAAGCCGGGCCAGTTCGGACTGGAACGCAGCCCGGTCGGCAACCGGGGCCGGGCCGCGTCGCGGATCGCTGACACGCGGGGTTCGGTGGGCTGGTCCGTCATGGCGGAATCCTCCTCATTCTTCGGTGCCTTGTCGTCCTAACGACGAACAAGCCGATCCGGTCGATTCAGAGGTCAGACCGATCCCTGAGGGAGAACTCATCGCTCGACAGCCGGACCATCGCAGTCGACCCAGGACGGCGCCGTGCGAGTACGACCGTTATCAGCGGACGCCGCCACCTAACTCATAGCCGGGCGGCCGTCGCGGTCGGATACTGGTTCGTCCATGATGCGCACCATGGTTGCCTGCGCTGTCCCGTCTCCCTCGATAGGCGCCGATCCCTTGCGAGTGGCCACCGCGTCAAGGGTGCGCGAAGCGACGGCCGTACGGCCACCCTTGACGCGGTGGCCACTCGCTGGAAATCGTGCGGCGAGGGAGACGGCCAGAAAACGTGGTCTGACCTGGAACCGATTTTGGCGCCCCGAGCAGGACTTGAACCTGCGACCTACTGCTTAGGAGGTCTTCGCGGCCTGCCCCCTGACCTGCCTGGTGCCAGGTCAGCGACCCTGAGGTGTATCCGTGAGTGACTCTGATTCACCGCGGTTCACCGTCCTATCGGGCACGCCACGGGCACGCTGCTTCGCGTGCTGGCACTGGCCGGGTCGAGACAATTGTGCAGCGAGGGACGTCACCACCAGCTTGGAAGGCTGCGGCCCGCAACCGTCTGAACTGCTGCGGCCCAGGTCAGGGCATGTCTGTCAGTTACCGCGAGTGCCCCTGAAACACCGTCGTTGACCGTCCCATCGGGCACGGAACGGGCACGCCTCTGTGCGCGGCAGCGCGTACCCCAAGCCTGCCTGATTATCCTGTCACCGTCGACCCGCCCGGTAGGGGGAGCGGGCCAGGCCCACGGGGTCAAGGTGGAGCACCCCACCGGCTGAACGACCTTGACGCCGTGGGCCTGGTTTGCTCGGCTTGCCCGGGGTCGATGGTGGCAGGATGATCAGGCTCACCTCACGATGGGCCATGCCATGGGTCGCCCTGCTGCTCATCCTGGAGCCGGAGCGCCCCGCCGGAGGCAATAGAGGTTACGGCTTCGGAGGCCGCCCGCGTGATCGCATGAACCTTGGCGCTGACCTGCGCCGACTGCACGAATGGTGGCGGCGGCAGCGGAGGTCGTTCCGCGCATGTTCCGGATCACCATTTGTCCGGGCTGGGCTAGTGTCAGACCATCGCGTAGGACGATTCCCTTCCGGGATCTACGCTGTGACGGTGGAGAGGATTAGCGATGGTTTCTTGTCGTGGCGGCCGTTGATTGCCGGGGACCTTCCCATGCTGGCCGAGTGGTTGCGAGAGCCCCAGGTCGCCCGGTGGTGGAATCATGAGACAACCCTTGAGGCGGTCGAGCGCGACTTCGGCGCGAGTACGCGAGGCGAGGAGCCGGGGGAAGACCTCCTCGTTCTCCTCGACGGCCGGCCAATCGGCCTGCTGCAGCGCTCGGCGATTTGCGACTACCCCCAGGATCTCACGAAATTCTCGGCAGTTATCGAGGTGCCAGTCGGCGCCGTCGAGCTTGACTACCTCATCGCGGACCCAGCGCTGCGCGGTCGCGGTCTCGGATCCCGCATGATCGCTGCGGCCGTTGAGGACACCTGGAACTCGTATTCTGATGCGCCCGCGGTGCTTGTCGCCGTGGTGGCCGCCAATGTGGCCTCCTGGCGTGCGCTGGAGAAGGCTGGCTTGAAGCGGGTCGCTGAAGGCCCGATGTCGCCCGACAACCCGATTGATGATGCGCTGCATTACATCTACCGTGTTGACCGGCCTGGCGCCGCCTCGTCGGCCTTTAGGCGCTGACAAGTACGAACGAATCGCCTGCGCGGACGGACCTCGGAGCTACTAATTTCGCGCTCGGCAAGAGGATGTACTCACTGAGCACCTGGTCCTGCCCGTCGTCCTCGCAGGCGCAAATCCCTGGGGAGCGGCGGCCGGGCCAAGGCTCGGCGGAGCCGACCCGGAGGGCGCCGCAGGCGGCCTTGATGCGGCTGCCGCGAGCGGGACAATCGAAGCCGAGGATGACGGCCTTGCGCCGCAGGCCGCCCTGCTCGCCATGTTCAGCAGCCTGCGCTGGGGCGAGCTGGGCGGCCTGCGGCGCTGCGATATCGACCTGGCCGCGCGCATCGTCCGGGTGACGCGCCAGCTCAACGAGGTCAGCGGCGGCGGTTTCGAGTTCGGGCCGCCCAAGTCCCGGGCGGGCAACCGGAGCGTGCCGATTCCCGAGGTGATCATTTCCATCATCCGATGGCACCTGGCGTGCTTCGCCGAGCCAGGAGACGAGGGACTCGTCTTCACCAGCCCGGCCGGGAAGCCTCTGCGGCACACCAACTTCCGTCGCCGGGTATGGCTGCCCGCGCTCAAGTCGGCCGGGCTGCCTGCGATCCATTTCCATGATCTCAGGCACACGGGAAACACCCTGGCCGCCAACGCCGGGGCCAGCCTCCGCGAGCTGATGGAACGCAGGGGCATGACAGCGAGCGGGCCGCGCTGATCTACCTGCACAGCAGCGACGAGCGCCAGCACCAGATCGCGGACACCCTCAGCAAGCTCGCCACCGAAGAGCTGAAACGGGGCAGCAAGCGCCAGGGCGGCCAGTCCACCACCAGGCGATCGGGCACGCAACGGGCACGGAACCGGAAGCAAGCCTCTTGAAGATCATCCGCAGGAGCCAGGAAACCGGGACTGACCTGCATCGCAAGGTGGGCGCCCCGAGCAGGACTTGAACCTGCGACCTACTGCTTAGGAGGCAGTCGCTCTATCCACTGAGCTATCGGGGCCGGTACCGGGCTGCTGGTGGCGGCCAGACCCGGGTCCGACCAAGCCTAACTGGTCTCCCGGCGGATCGCGTCGGGCGACGGGCAGGCCGGTCCGGCCCGGCCATAGGGTGGACGTAGGCCGGCGGCGACTGATTACCGAGGAGCACAGCGCGGTGCAGGTACGAGATGTCATGACACAGGCCACGGTTACCGAGACAGCGTCGGACACCCTTCGGTCAGCAGCGGAACGCATGTGGCACCAGCAAACTGGGTCACTGCTCATCACCGATGGCGACCGGCTGATCGGGATCATCACCGAGCGGGATGTGCTGCGGGCGGTCGCGCTCGGCGCGGACCCGGTGAGCAGCACCGTGGATGAGGCGATGACCACCGAGGTGTTCACCGTGCCACCAGACATGCCGTTGCACGAAGCGGCCAGGGAGATGGCTACCCGGTGGATCAGGCACCTGCCGGTGGTGGAGGAAGGCAAACTGCTCGGCGTAGTCAGCATGCGCGACGTGACCGGCGTCTTCGCCGCCCTGGTTCCGGCCAACGTCAGCGTGGAGCACGAATTCGACCATCTTGTCCGGGAACAGCGGCTCGCCCGCATCGAGCACGGCGACCTCGACTAGGCACGAAGTGGCGGTGCGGCGGGGCATGAGGCGGCCCGCGCTGCGCCCGCGGCGCTTTACGCGCTAGCCGACCTCATGCCCCGCACCAGGTCAGTTAGGGGAGTTCGAAGGGGAGGGTGATGCCGCCCAGGACGTGCGGGCAGGGGCAGTCGCGATCGGCGGGCAGGTCCTTGATCACGGTCATCACGAGTTCCCGCAATCGGGCGACGTTCCCGGCGAAGACGCGGAACACCTCATCCTGGGTGACGCCCTCGCCCTCCTCGATGCCCGCGTCAGTGTCGGTGACCAGCGCGATGGGCGTGTAACAGAGCGCGAGTTCGCGGGCCAGCACCGCCTCGGGATGGCCGGTCATGCCGACCAGCGTCCAGCCCTGGGCCGCGAACCAGCGGGATTCAGCGCGGGTGGAGAAGCGGGGGCCCTCGATGACCACGAGCGTCCCGGAATCGGCCAGGTCCCAGCCCGCCGCGCGGGCCGCCGCAGTGGCCGCCGCCCGGCCCACCGGGCAGTACGGGTCCGAGAACGGCACGTGCACAGCCTGGCCGTCGTCGTAGAAGGTCTGCGCCCGCCCGCTGGTCCGGTCCACCAGCTGATCGGGGATGACCAGGGTGCCCGGGCCGTAAGAGGTGGTCAGCGAGCCCACCGCGGTCGGCGCCAGGATCTGCCGGACGCCGAGCGAGCGCATCGCCCACAGGTTCGCCCGGTACGGGATGCGGTGCGGGGGGAACCGGTGGTCGCGCCCGTGCCGCGGCAGGAAGGCGACACGCTGGCCGGCCACGTCACCGAGCATGATGGGATCGCTGGGCAGGCCGAACGGTGTCTCCACCGTGACCTCGCCGACCGGCTCAACGAACTCGTAGAACCCTGACCCGCCGATAACGCCGATGCCGGCTTGGCTGGCCATGGCGGTTCAGGCGACTTTCGTGCCGGACGAGGACGCGCCTTTGGCGCGCGCTGACTCCGGCTTCTTCTCCCCCGACGACGATTTCCCCGGCTCCCCGGACGACGACTTCCCGGACGAGGACTTCCCGGACGAAGACTCTCCGGACTTGGCCGACGAGGACTCGCTGGACTTGGCCGGCGAGGAGTCCCCGGACTTCCCCGATGACTCACCGGACGACGACCCGGCGTCGGCTCCCTGGCCGGAGTCGGCGGTCGCCCCGCCTGAGCCGTCCGCCTTGGCCGCACCGGAGCCCACGGCGGTCTCGGCCGGCTTGCGGCTGTCATTCCGGTAGAAGCCGGACCCCTTGAAGACAATGCCGACCGCCGAGAAGACCTTGCGGAGCCGACCGCCGCACGCGGGACAGACGGTCAGCGCATCATCGCTGAACTTCTGCACGGCCTCCAGCGGCTCGCCGCACTCGGTGCAGGTGTACTGGTACGTCGGCACTGATCCTCCCTCCGCGCGGTCTTGGCACTCCCGGCCAACGACTGCTAAATGGTAGCCCATCACACAGGCAGCCTGGTGATCCCGGAGGACGGCCGGGCGATCAGCCGGACCCGCTGGTCGCGGGGCCCGGCCGGGACCTCGTCCACCAGCTCACCGTCGTAGAGCAGGGCCACCGTTGGGACGCGCGGCCCCACCCGGGCCAGCGCCCGGTCATAAGAGCCACCGCCCCGGCCCAGCCGCCATCCCCGGTGGTCCACCGCCACCGCTGGCGCCAACACGAGGTCCGCGCTGGCAATTCCCATCACGCCGCGCGGCGGCTCGGCCGGCTCGGACAGCCCGAACCGGCCCGGGCGCAGCGAATCCGGGCCCTCGTAGGAGGCCCAGTCCAGATCCCCGTCCGGCAGCAGCACCGGCAGCAGCACGTACGTGCCGCGCTTCCAGAGCGCGTAGATGAGGCCACGGGTCTCCGGCTCGGTGGCCACTGAGTAGTACGCCGCGACGGTCCCCGCCATCTCCGCCTCGGGCAGCCCCAGGACCGCGTCACGGATGGCCCGGCCCGCCTCCGTCCGCTGCTGCGGGCTGAGCAGCTTGCGGGCCGCCAGCAGGCTCTTGCGGAGCGCTGCCTTGTCGCGTTGCAGCACGCCCGGCTCGTCCAGCGCGCCCGGCAGATCCGGCACGTCTGGGTCCATGATCTGTCCTCCCCGGTTCGCCAGGCCGCGGGCAAACTGTCCGCGGCTCCGGCTAGGGTTACGAGCATGCCTGACAGTGGCCCCCTGACCAAGGCAGTTGTCCCTGCCGCTGGCCTCGGAACGCGGTTTCTTCCCGCGACGAAGGCCACACCCAAGGAAATGCTGCCGGTGGTCGACAAGCCGGCCATCCAGTACGTCGTGGAGGAAGCCGTCGCCGCC
>CAYPQM010000091.1:0-26524 GCA_964412845.1 uncultured Streptosporangiaceae bacterium | reverse complement strand
GCCCCCGGCCGGGCCGCCGAGCGGCACGCCGGTCCTCACCGTCGCCTACGTGCTCGGCCGCGCGGCGTCGGCCGCGGCTGCGGCACACCAGCCGGTTCCCCGCCCCGGCCAGTACATCTACGTGTCCTCCGTGGCCACTGAACTGAGCCTGGAGGGCGGCAGCAACGGCCAGCTGGATGCGTGGCTGACCACGACCGACCGGCGGATCTGGCAGTCAGCCAGCGGCTACCGTGCGGGGGTGCTGCAGAGAGTCGCGCGCGGTCAGCAGAAGCTGCCATGGGGCGTGACGCCTCCGCCGGCGCCCGGCGGCCGCGTCCAATGGGATCCGCTGTCCGCGCTCGCGTGCCCGGGTGCGGCTCCGCCGCAGGGATCGTACGCGTTCCTGGCCACGCTGCCCACCGCCGTGCCGCAGCTACAAGCCTGGATCTATGGTCATAAGGAAGGCAGCCAGCCAGCCAACGAACAGGTGTGGACGGACATCGGCGACCTGTTGCGGGAGACGCTGGTCCCGCCCAAGCTGGCCGCCGCCCTGTTCAAGGTCGCCGCCACCATCCCTGGTGCCAGGGTGGTGCGGAATGCGACCGACGCAGCCGGGCGCAGCGGTATCGCGGTGGCCAGATATGACAGCGGGTTCAAGGCCGACATGGAACTGATCTTCAAGCCGGGCACTTACCAGCTTCTCGGCGAGCGCTCCGTGCTCGCCAAGCCGGTCCAGGGTGAGGGCCCCGCCGGCACGGTCGTCCAGTCAACCGCTCAGCTGCGGACGTCAGTCGCCAGCCGGCTGCCGCACTTCACGTCTTCCGTGCCGCAGAGCAAGCTGCCCACCGGGCCCGGCTGCTGACCCCATCCGGATGGCGCGGGGGGCCTGTCCCGGCGGGCGGGACCGGCCCCCCGCGCCACGAGGCGGCCACGGACTCAGGGTGCTCATCGCGCATGCTGGCCGCCGGACGGCCACCAGCATGGATAATGGCGGCATCCCCTTTATGACGGTTTCCGAGGAGAGTCGGTGCCAGGCAGCTTTTTCCGACCCATCACCCCGCGCCGCAGCAAACGAGCCGAGATTGACACCAGCGTCGCCCATCCCGCCCGGGTCTATGACTACTGGCTGGGCGGAAGGACCAATTTCGCCGCCGACCGCGAGGCAGCGGAGCAGGTGATCGCTGTTCAGCCGGGAATCCGGGCCGGCGTCCGGGCCAACCGTGCCTTCCTGGGCCGTGCGGTGCGATTCCTCACAGCGGAGGCCGGGATCAGGCAATTCCTCGACATTGGCACCGGGATTCCGACCGACAGCAACACCCACGAGGTCGCCCAGGCCATTGCCCCGGAGTGCCGCGTGGTCTACGCGGACAACGACCCGATAGTGCTCGCGCACGCCAGGGCACTGCTCACCAGCGCCAGCACCAGCGGCGCCACCGCCTACATCGACGCCGACCTCCGGGACACTGACACGATCCTGGGAACCGCGAGCAAGACGCTGGACCTCGGGCAGCCGATCGCGATCATCCTGCTGCTCATCATGCAATTCATTCCGGACTCCGATGACCCATATGGCCTGGTCAGCCGGCTGCTTCAGGCCGCTGCGCCGGGCAGTTACCTGGTGCTGTCGCAGCCCGCCAGCGACCTGGACGCCACGGCCGGGGCGAAGGCGGTGCGCCGGTACAACGAAACGGTCGCCACGCCGCAGACCCACCGGACCCAGGCCGAGATCTCCCGGTTCTTCGATGGCCTGGACCTGCTGGAGCCTGGCCTGGTGCCACTCAACCGCTGGCGGCCCGAGGACGGCCCGGCTGACCTGGGGCCTGACGTCCCGGCCTACTGCGCTATCGGCCGGAAGGCCTGACCGCGCCCGCGCAATCCGGCGGAATGCCGGCCGCCCCATGACGGTTGCCGCAATCAGGAACAGCGGAACTTTTCCGCGCGTCCTCATCTCTGGGGAGCAATGGTGACATCGTCACTCGTCAAACCGCTCTACACCGCCCGGGCGACCGCCACTGGCGGCCGGTCCGGGCATGTCGTCTCCGCAGACGGCATTCTCGACGTCAACGTGCGGCCGCCCAAGGAGATGGGCGGGCCTGGCGGCGCCACCAATCCCGAGCAGTTGTTCGCCGCAGGCTACGCGGCCTGCTTCCAGAGCGCGCTGAGCCTGGTGGGCCGCCGTCAGGGCGTGGACACCAGCGACTCGCTCGTCAACGCCGATGTCAGCATCGGCACGGTCGAGGGCGGCGGATACGGGCTGGCGGTCGCGCTTCGCGTCACCATTCCCGGCGTGGATCCGGAGCAGGTCCGCTCGCTGGCCGAGGCCGCGCACCAGGTGTGCCCGTACTCCAACGCCACCCGCGGCAACATCGACGTCACCCTCGATGCCGGCTGAACCAGGCCCGTGGCCGGCCCGAGCTAGGCTCGCGGCACGGAGCGGGCCGGGCTGACCTGAGCGTAGGCCGCCAGGACCAGGTCCCAGAAGCCGGGCACGTCCACGGACATGGCGACCAGGGCGTTGCACTCCGGTTCGTCGGCCGTGAAGTCAGTGACGGTCATGCCAGCCGTCCAGCGGCCCGAGGTCTCCACCTCAACCCGGGCGGGCAGGCAGCCGAACAGGGCCGGCGCCGCCACCAGGGCCAGCGCGCACACGTCATGGACGGCCGGCCCATCGGCGGCCCCCGGCGCCCGGCCCAGGGTGGCCGCCGCCTCATACCGGTACCCGGACAGCGCGGGCAGCAGCAGGTCGGCGCCGAGCGCGCCCAGGCCGCGCATCCGCTCCTGGACACCAGCCGTGGCCCGCACCTGGTACGTCACGTCCAGCCCGACCATGGTGACTGTCCACCCGGCGCCGAACACGATCGCGGCGGCCTCAGGATCAGCCGCGATGTTGAATTCCGCGGCCGGGGTGACATTCCCGCGGCCGGCTGACCCGCCCATGATGACGAAGTCCCTGACCTGGCTGACCAGCCGCGGCTCCCGCCGCACGGCGAGGGCGATGTTGGTCAGCGGACCGGTCGCGACCACAGTGATCTCACCCGGCAACGCGCCGATCGTGTCGATCAGGAAATCCACGGCATGCCCGTCGCGCGCACCGTGCGTGGCGGCCGGGAGACGCGCGGCGCCCAGCCCGTACTCACCGTGCACGTGCCGGGCGTCCAGGACCGAGCGGAGCAGCGGAGCCGGGCTGCCCGCCACCACGGGCACGTCCGGGCAGCCGACGAAATCGCGCACGCTGAGCGCGTTGGCCGTGGTCATCGCCAGGTCTACGTTCCCGCCGACGGTGGTCAGGCCGAGCAGTTCCAGTCCCGGATGACCGCACGCGAAGGCGATCGCGAGCGCATCGTCAATTCCCGGGTCACAATCCAGGACGATCTTCCGAGGTGCGGCCCAGTCCGCGGCAGGAGCGATCACGCAGCCAGGCCCGACTCCTCAATCAACGCCCGGACGCGAGCGTAGAGGACGCCGACCTGATCAGGCGTGGCGTCTGACCGGATAGCCGTCACCACGGGAAACCCGTCACGCAGCGCCTGCTGCATGAGCTGCGCCGTCGCGATGGCCAGCCCCGGCGGCCACTCATCTGGAAGGTTGACCTCGACCATCATGACGCCTCCTCTAAGGCGCTCTCCCATTCGGCGGCTTCAGCTGCCGCGCGGTTCGCCAGGAGAGGGTATGTCGTGTTCATGGTAGGCCCCGCCGCTGCCCCTCAGCTATAGGTCAGGGCCGGCTCAGCCGGTGGCGTGCAGCCAGCGGACCGGAGCGCCTTCCGCAGCGCACCGGAACGGCTCAAGCTCGTCATCCCAGGGGCCGCCGAGCAGCTTGCCCAGCTCGTCCTCCAGGGAACCGGCGGATACCGCGGCCGCGACCACGGTCATCGCCGCGCGCAGCCTGCCCTCAGGGACGACGATGTCACCGTTCGCGCCGGTCACCGCGGAGAAGGTGCCGAGCCCCGGGGTGTAGCTGTAGCGCACGGCATCACAGCCCGGGCTCGCCTCCTCGGTGACCTCGAAGCGCAGCCTGTTCCAGCCGGACAGCGCCGAAGTGATGGCCCCCCCGGTACCCGGGCGCGCGTGCCAGCTGAGCTCGGCACGCAGCGTCCCCGGCGCCGCCGGCTGACCGACCCACGGCAGGCTCACGGGTACGCCAAGAACCCCGGCCGCTGCCCACTCGATGTGCGGGCATAGCGCCGGGGGCGCGGAATGGATCTGCAGCACGCCTCTTACGGACACCAGACCTCCTTGCGAGCGACCGAGGTGCGTCTTCCCCAACGACCTCAGCGGCCCCGCACCGGTGATCTGACCTGCCCGACGATGCGATCCGCGGTTCCTGCGTCGTATTCTGCCTCACCGCGCCCGGCGGCACCAGCCTTCACGTCGAGTTGCCCGGCATGATGTAGTGGGCACGTGATCCCCCGACGTGGGGCATCTGCCCCGGTAGCCGCTCCCGGCCAATTAGGCGAGCGCGACGTCGCCGGGCTGGTGTTCGTCGGCGAGATGTACGGTACCCAACTGGACCAGCTTGGCACACTGCTCGGGATGAGCGAGCAGCGGGCGAGCGGATTCGCGCTGCGCTGGCGCCGCCTGGGTTACGCGGAGTCGGCCCGGCTGGGCCCGGGCCGCCAGTGGACCTAGCTGACCCGCGCCGGGCTTGGCCTGTGCGGGCTGCCGTACACCGCGACGGCGCCTGCCCTGTCCAGGCTGGCGCACATCCGCGCGGTCACCGGGGTCAGGCTCGCCCTGCAGGCCACGGCCAGTTACACCGACGCCGACGCGTACTGGCGCAGCGAGCGGCGGCTGCGCGCCCGGACCGGCGGCCGGGTGGGATTACGCGAGCACCTGCCGGACGGCGAAATCCACTGGCCGGATGACGCCAGCGTGGCCTGGGCCGGGGAGTGCTGGGCGGTCGAAGCCGAGCTCACCCGCAAGACCGTCAGCCGGACGGCCGCCATCATGACCGAGATCCTCACCCGGACCGGCGACTACGGCTGCCCGGCCGTGGACGCCCGGGTGCCAGGCCGCGAACCGCGGCACGCCCGCGCCCTGTATCTGTGCTCACCCGCCGCCCGGCGCACCGTGGCCCGGGCCAGGGACATGCTCGGCGTCCACGCGGCCCGGGTGGAGATCCGTGACCTGCCCCCGGGAGCCACACCATGATCAGCCGGTACCTCGGCCTGCTGGCCCTGCGCGCGGCCGGCCGCCTGCTGGCGAAGGTGATCAAGGCGGCGGCAATCGTCATGGTGATCGTGGCGGCAGCGCCTGTCTCGCTGGTCGCCGCCTACTCCGCGACCCTGGCCTGGTTACTGGGCTGGCCGCCGCGCCAGCTCGGCCGCGCGGCCGGGTACTGCGGGCCCATGCTCGCCGCCTGGCTGGCCGCCACCGCGGTGGCCACCCGGTCACCGGCCAAGGTGGCCGCCGCCCCCTACACGGCCTGGCTCGCCATGTGGCACGACGGCGCGGCCGGCTCGTACGCGCTGGCCGCCGTCACCATCGCGCCCGCCGCGATCCCGCTCGGCCTGCTCGCGGGCGCCGCCGCCTGGCAGTGGCGGATCTACTCGATGGAGACCGGCACCGGCGGGCTCACCCCCAGCGCACCGGCCGCCTTCGACCTGCGCCAGTGGCGTCACCAGGTGCGCACGGCCCGGGCCAGGATCGCGGCGCCCGGCTCAGTCCCGCTCATTTCCCGGCACGGCACCATCCTGGCCGGTGCCGTCATCAGGGCCATCCACCATCCGCAGCTGCCGTTGGCCCATATCCCGTACCCCAGGCTGCGCTCCCACCAGGTGGTCATCGGCACATCGGGCACCGGGAAGACCACCTTGCTGCTGCGCTTGTGGGCCGGGTTCATGGCCATGGGGCTGCAGCGGCACGCGGCGGGTGCCGGGCCGCGCCCGCTCCTGGTCGTCCTGGACTGCAAGGGCGGCGCCGACTCACGGCGGATCGCCGAGCGGACCCGCCGGGTACTGCGCGGCGTCGGCGCCCGGCGGACCGCGATCTGGCCGGACGAAGCGAGCCTGTCGTTGTGGGCGCTGCCGCCTGACCAGCTCATCACCACGCTGGTCGACATGATCGAGCACGGCACCGGCGGTGCCGCCTACTACGCCGACGTGATGGAGGCGATCGTGACGCTGGCCGTGACCGCGCCGGCCGGGCCGCCGGCCGGCCCGGCTGATTTCCTGGCCCGGCTGGACCCCGGCTGGCTCACGATGGCCTACGCGCCAGCGGGGCGGGCCGAGGACGTGGCGCTGCTGCGGTCAGCAGCCCGGCACATCAGTGACATCGCACTGCGGTTCCGCACCCTGTTCCGCCGGCTGGGCGGCGGGCTGGACGGGCCCGGCACGTTCGCCGACGCGGACGTCTGGTACTGCATCCTGGAGGGCACCGCGGAGATCGCGGTCGCCGAAGCCCAAGCCCGCGCCCTAGTGGACCTGCTGGCCAGCTACGCGGCCCGGGCCGATGGGCGCGCCGCGGAGATCCTGCTCGCGGTGGACGAGTTCAGCGCGGTGTCCCGGCGGCTGCCGATCTGGCAGTTGTACGAGCGGGCCCGCTCGCTGGGCCTGGCCGTGCAGGTGTCCGCCCAGTCCTGGCCGGGCCTGGCGGCCCAGGAGGACGAGCGCTACCGGGTGGCCGCGACCGCGGACGGCGGCATCTGGCTGCTGCGCACCCCGCATCCCGAGCCCGCGACCGCGCTCGCGGGCTCGCGCCGGGTCGTGGACACGACCCGGCGGCTGCTTGGCGTGCCGCTGTGGAGCCATCAAGGGCAGTCCCGGGTGCGCCGCACCCCGGTGGTCGACGCTGATCTCATCCGCCGCCTTGGCGTGGGGCAGGCCGCCTACATCTACCGCGGCGGCGTCACCTTCGTCCAGGTGAAACGGCTGGTGGCGGCGCCTGCCGCGCTGGCCGGCCCGGTCCGCGCGACCGGGCCCGATACAGCCGCGGGCCGGGCGGCGGCGGGCGGGCCGGTGACCGCTGGCCCGCCGGACGGGCCGGGGCGGCCCGCACTGGCCGGGACCGGCCCGGGGCCCGGGGCGAACGCGCACCGCCCTGGCCGGCCGCCGGATGCCGGGTCTCTGCTCGACGAGGCGTTCGGCCAGGAGACTCCGTGAGCGGGGCCAGGGACGGTGATCCCTTCGCCGCTCTCGGGCTGGCCGCCCGGCCGGACCTGACCGACGATGACGTCCGCGCTGCCTGGCGGCGGATCGCCGCTGCCACCCACCCGGACCGGGCCGATGGCGGCGACCCGGACCGGTTCGCGATGGCGGCCGCCGCCTATACCGTGCTGCGGACCCGCTACGGCCGCGGCGAGGCTCTCGCGGATCTCGCCGACCGGCGCGGCCGGGGCGGCCGGGGCAGAGCTGACCGGCCCGCACCGGACCCAGCCGGGACGGACGGGGCTGGACCTGCCGTCCCAGAGTCCGCTGCTGGCCCAGTGGTTCCCCCAGACGGTCCGGCCACGGAGGACATGGCGGGCGCCCCGCCAGCGGGTCACGCCGGGGTGGCGGCCGCCGGGCTGGCGAGCGCGCGGCTGCTGTCCCGGATCCGGCGGGGGCGGGTGGTCCGGCTCGCGCTGCGGGTGCTGATCGCCGCATCGGTGAGCGCCGGGGCGGCTGCCGTCGCCGGTGCCCAGCCTGCGACCCCGGCGCTGATAGTCGGGGCCCTCACCTGGCTGCTCGTCACGGCCAAGAACGACCTCGCCCCGCCCGGCTGACCACCGACGGGGCGAGGGCAGCAGAGCCACTCCGGTGCCGTCAGGACGGCTCTTCCCGGGGGACGGTGCGGGGCGGGCTGGGCCCGGCGGCTGCGGATGGCTTGACTGGTAAGAGATCTCTTACCTATTATCGCCGCCATGGCCATCACGCGGATTCAGCTCTTCTCACTTCCGGTCACCGACCAGGACCGGGCCAAGGCCTTCTACGTCGACACGCTCGGCTTCGAACTCGTCGCGGATACCGCGATGGGCCCCGATCAGCGCTGGGTTCAGGTCCGGCCCCGGGGCGGCCAGACCTCGATCACGCTGGTGACCTGGTTCGCCACGATGCCGCCCGGCTCGGCCAAGGGCACCGTCGTGGAGACCGACGACCTCGACGCCGATGTGGCAGCCATCCGGTCCCGGGGCGTTGACATCGACGGCGGCATCCAGGAGGCGCCGTGGGGACGGTTCGTCAGCTTCGATGACCCGGACGGCAACGGCATCGTGCTGCAAGCGACCGCCTCGATGCCGGCCACGGCCAGTGCCTGACGCTGACGTCTTCGATGCCATCGCGAGCCCGGTCCGCCGCGCCATCCTGGATCTGCTCCGGGATGGCGCGCGGCCAGTACACGACGTGGCGGCGTCCTTCGCGATGACCCGGCCGGCCGTGTCCCAGCATCTCCGGGTGCTGCGCCAGGCCGGGCTCGTCGCGGAGGACCGGGTGGGCCGGGAACGCCATTACCGCCTCGATGCCCGGCCGCTGCGCGCGGTCGTGGACTGGGCCGGGCACTATGAGCGCTTCTGGCCGCACCATGCCCGCTTGCTCAGCGAACTCCTGGAGGAAGGCGGCTGATGACCGCCATCGAAGTGGACCAATTCGTATCACGCCCCGTTGAGCAGGTCTGGCGGGCGCTCACCGACCCGGACCTGCTTGCCCGCTGGCTGATGCCGAACGATTTCAAGCCGGTGGTCGGGCACCGGTTCACCTTCCGCACCGAACCGGTGCCCCAGCACGGTTTCGACGGCATCGTCCATTGCGAGGTGCTGGCCATGGAGCCACCCCGGCTACTGCGGCTCGGCTGGCGCGGCGGGACACTCGACAGCACGGTCACCTGGTGCCTGATTCCCGAAGGCACCGGCACCCGGTTCCGCATCACGCATGACGGATTCGACGAGAACGATCCCGGGCAGCGATTGACCATGAACATCCTGGGCGGTGGCTGGCGCAGTCACCTGATGCGCAGGCTGCTCCTGGTGCTGGACGGCGGCGGCGCGAGCGGCAGGTAGGCCGGATCAGGGTCGGTCACGGAGACATGGTGCCGGTGAACGCCGCGTTCCCGGGATGCGCGAGGCGCATTGCGGTGCCGAGCACGCCCCAGAACGCCGGCCTGCGGATGGCCTTGGCCAGTCCAGCGCCGGAAACCTCTTCGCACCCCGACGCGCGGATGGTCACCGGCGGGAGGGTGCGCCCGGCCACGGCGAAGTCCAGCCGGTAGGTGATGCCGAAATCAGCCGGGCAGGAGAGGACACCTCGCGGTTCGGGCGCCAGCGCGCAGAGCGCCTGGGCCACGCTGCGCGCCCGCGCCGCATCGCTGACCGTCACCGTGGCCGGGAACGAGAAATGCGGGTGATTAGCGGGAATCTGGTTCACCCGGCTGACCGTGAGCCGGTCCACGGCCGCGGCCGCTGAGCACAGCACGCCGTGCCCGGCGGACAGCACGGCGCTGGCAGGCCCGGTGGCCGCGGCATTCCCGGTGGCTGTCGGGCCGGCCGCGGGCTTCCCGGGCGCGGCCGTGCTGCCGCAGCCGGCCAGGCCCAGCACCGCGACGGCCATGGCCCCGCACAGCCAGCGCCGGCCGTCCGCGCAGCGGGCATGGCGGTCTCCTGCGCCCATCGCGCACCCCTCTTTCCCTGGTCCTCGCCGGTTTTC
The DNA here is from genome assembly GCA_964412845.1 of uncultured Streptosporangiaceae bacterium. Taxonomy (GTDB): domain Bacteria; phylum Actinomycetota; class Actinomycetes; order Streptosporangiales; family Streptosporangiaceae; genus JAWWPY01. Next base: position 16,932 of record CAYPQM010000091.1, on the reverse strand, counting down.
CTGATTCTCGCTGGACCGTTCAAGCTGGCGCGGCCCTCCCCCGATGAGCCGCATCACTTGGACGGCGAATGGCCGGCTTCGGTTCCCGGCCGCCGGACCTTCTGCCCGGCTCTCGCCATAGCGTTGCTGACCTGCCCGGGTAACACCCTTGGCGTCACTGACCACTCACTAGCGTCACAGTGATCGAAGGGATCGCCAATGGGAGCACGCGCCGAGTCACCGGTGCGGTCGATCGGGACTGACCCGGCCGCCTTCACTGAGTTCTACCGTGCGCATGTGGACGAGGTGACCCGGTTCGTGGTCCGGCGGGTGGCGGATCCGGAGCTGGCCGCCGACCTGACCGCCGAAGTGTTCCTCGCGGTGATCGGCGCGTCCGCGACGTACCGGGGGTCCTTCGGTGGCCCGCGGACATGGCTGTACGGAATCGCGCGCAATGCCATCGCCGCCGAGTTCCGCCGGTCCGCTCGGGAACGCCGCGCGGCCGGCCTGATCTCGGGCCGGCGGCTGCTGGATGCCGACGACGTCGATCGCCTGGTGGAGAAGATCGACGCCGCGCGCAGGGTCCGGATGCTGCATGAAGAACTGCAGGCCCTCCCGGAGGGCGAACGGGCCGTACTGGAGCTGGTGTCGGTGGATGGGCTCACCGTCGCCGAGGCGGCCGCGGCACTGCGCATCCGGCCGGCGACGGCCCGGGTCCGGCTGCACCGCGCCCGCCGAGCCTTGCGGTCCACCCCGGTTAAGTCCGTAATCGAGAGAGAGGTCACGTCATGAATCTCAGCGAGGTAGAGCGGCCGCCTGGCGGTTTCGAGGGCCGGCTGGAGGCAGAACTGGTCAGCGTGGTCGCAGAATACGGCGCGGCCGGTGCGGCCCCGGCGCGGCAGGCGGCCGGGCCGCGGCCGGCTCAGCGGCCGGCCCGGCAGCGGCCGGCCGTCCGGATCGGTGTCCTGGCCGGGCTGGCCGCGGGTGCGGCCATCGCCCTGCCGCTCGCGATCGGCAGCGGTTCCCCGCCGCCCCCCGCCACCGGCCACGACGGTGTGACTCTCGCGGCCTATACCGTCGCGCGCAACGCCGACGGCTCACTCACCGTTACCATCAATGACCTCCGCGATCCGCAGGGGCTAGCGCACACGCTCGCCGCTACCGGGGTATCCGTCAAGGTCACGGTCTCCGACCAGGGCCCGTCCTGCCGACGACTGTCCAGCACTCCCTGGCCGGATCGGGAGCAGGTCCTCAAGATCTTCCGCAACAACCAGCTCGGGCATCCCGCTGGCCACGCCTTCACCTTCTACCCGGCCGAGGTACCTGCCGGGGCCACGGTGGTCGTCCAGCTCCTCCGCTCGGCCGATGGGTTCGGCCTCATCACCGGCGCCCGGCAGACCTCGGTGCCCGCGCACTGGATCGGCTGCGGTCCCGACCGCGGATGATCCCACCTCGCCGCAGGTGAGGGCGCAGCGACAGTTCGGCGGGGCAGTTCGGCGGGTTCGGCGGGTTCGGCATGGCTGCGCCGGCGGCCAGCGAGACGGTCGTGATCAGTCATGGGCCCGGCGGCCCAGGGCTTCCAGCGACTCGGTGATGTCACGGCGCATCCTGGCCGCGAACATCAGCCGGAACAGCGGCGCGAACCCGCCGAACACCTCCACGCTCTTGGTCACCCGGACCTGCCCGTCACTGCCCGGCTCGATCCGGTGGTCGAAGACCACCTTGCCCAGCGGGCACGGGCATTCGCTGACCCAGCGCCGCTCCGGCTCACTTGCGGTGACGGTGAAAGGACCGCCGAGGTTCCCCCGCTGCTTGGCCCAGCCCGCCGCACCTGGGGCGAAGGGACCGTCGATCCGGGCGATTTCCTTGGTTAAATCCCATTCGGGCCAGCTCGACACGTCAGTCCAGACTTTCCACACCGCAGCTGGCTCCGCGTCGAATGTCGCCTCGCATTGGAACATGTACACCGGCGCCGCCTTCCGGGCGCGCAGCGCCGGTCCGCGGGCGGAAAGAGCCGGGGCGCTGAGCCCGGAGCCAATCGTAGATCCAGAGCGCTCCCGCACACTGGGTCAAATGGCACATTTCATGCCAGGATCACCTCGGCGTCCGGGCCGCCCACGGGTTACCCCGGGTCAGGGCCGGTGGCGACGGCCCGGGTGGGATCGGTGATCCAGTCGGACCATGAGCCGGCGTACAGGGCCGCGGGGATGCCAGCGACGTCGAGGGCGAGCACCTCGTGGGCGGCGGTCACCCCGGAGCCGCAGTACGCCCCGACCTGAGCAGGTCCCAGGCCGGCAGCAGGTCCCGGGCCAGCTTCAAACGGCCCTGGGCCGATGGCAGGCTCCAGGTCAGCGGCGATCCCCAGGGCGGCGAACCGGCCGCTGAGTTCCGCGGCGCTCCGGAAATGCCCGTCCTCAGTCAGGTTTCCCGTGGTCGGCGCGCTTATCGCGCCCGGGATGTGCCCGGCCACCAGGTCGATCGGCTCGATCTCGCCCCGGTAGCGTTCCCCCGCCCGGGCATCGAGCAGCCGTCCCGCGCGGGCCAGCGCGGCCGCCCCATCGGCCTCGAGCAGTGGCATGTGCCCCGGCCGGGCGGTGAAATCACCGGGCAGGCCCGCGGCGGGGCCGCCGTCCACGGGCTGGCCCGCCGCCACCCAGGCCTGGTAGCCGCCGTCAAGGACCTGCACCTGCTCGTGGCCGAAGTAGCGCAACGTCCACCAGGCCCGGGATGCGGCCAGCGAATCGCCGTCGTCATAGGCGACCACGCCGCGGCCGTCACAGACGCCGGCCTGGCGCATGGCGGCCTGGAAGACGCCGATCCCGGGCAGCGGATGGCGGCCCCCGGCCCCGGGCGGGCCGGCGAGATCCCGGTCCAGGTCAGCGAATGCCGCCCCGGGCAGGTGACCAGCCAGGTAGCTGCTGAGTCCCGGTGGCCCGCCCAGCCGCCAGCGCACGTCAAGCAGCGCAGGCGGATCGTGCTCGGCCAGCACCCGGGCCAGGGTCGCGACGTCGATCAGCGGTGCCACCATGACATCCCTTTTGGCTAGCTTGTGGATAACTGGCCGCCGTGCACGGCCAGGTGCCCGCTCGTGCCGTTCCCGGCGAAACCGTGCCTAACGTGGGGATCAGGACGGGCCGAAGCTGAGCAGGGGCACGAGCTGATCAGCCGGGGTCAGCGAGCCGTGCATGCCGACGAGCGCGGATTCCAGCGGCTCAGCCTGGGTCGCCACCAGGGCCCAGGAATCCGTCGGGGCAGCGATCACATCACCTATCCGCCGCAGGAAGGCCGGGTCGGTCGGACCGAACCAGCCGCCGGCGATCGCCTCATCCCTGGACACCACCCAGGCCCGGGCGCCGAGCACCTCACGCCAGGCGGCCAGCACATCATCCGCGGCGCCCGGCCTGGTGTAGACGTGCCGGGCCCGTGGCTCACCACCCAGCAGTGCGACCCCGTCCCGCAGGCCCGGGACCGCATCCACGTCGATCTTCTCGTCCGGGGCCACGTCCACCATGCCGTGATCACCGGTCACATGCATCGCGGTGCCGGCCGGCAGGGCCGCGGCCAGCTGCTCGGCCAGCTTGTCCACGTGCGCGAGCTGATACAGCCAGGCATCAGAGGCACAGCCGAACGCATGTCCGGTGCCATCGAGTTCGGCATGGTAGACCGTGACCAGGCCGCGGTCCGATGCGGACAGGGCGGCTGCCGCCTGCGCCACGAGCGCGCCCAGGCTGTCCGCCGGCCGGTAGTCGGCACCGCGCATCGCGGCCACCGAGAACCCGGTCTTCTGCAGCACCGTCGCGGCCACCCGGTAGGCGCCCAGCCCGGCCGCCGCCGCGCGCTCGTAAATCGTCGGACACGGCTGCCACACGGCCGGATCGATCCGCTTGTCCCAGCGCAGCCCGTTGATGAGCCTGTTCTCACCGGGCACCGCCACCTGGTAGCCCAGCATCCCGTGCATCCCGGGCACCTGCCCCGTTCCCAGTGACGTCAGGCTGGTCACCGTGGTGGCGGGGAACCCGGCGGTCAGCGGCCTGCCGGAAACGGCGAGTTCGGAGAGGAAGGGCGCCCCGGCCGGGTGGTCGCGCAGCAGTTCCCAGCCGAGGCCATCCACGATCAGCAGGCAGGCGCGCTCCGTGTCCGGCAGGCTGAGCGGGTTCGGCTGGCCCGCCACCCCGAGCGAGGCCAGCAGGGAACCCGCCAGATCGGCCAGGCTCCCCTCCCCGTAGTGCGGCACAGTGGGCAAGCTCAGAGGAGCATCCGTCATGCTGTGGTCCCTGTCAGCGTTATGGCGCAGCAGTCGCCTCGGCCAGCGCGGCAGCAAACGCCAGCACCTGGCGCACCGCTTCCTCGCCGTCCGCGGCCTCGCTCACCCTCATGGTCAGATCATCGGCGGTGATGGTGCCGCTGTACCCGTGGTCGGCCTCGCAGTTCTCGTCGCCGCAATGAGCCGGCTCCAGTTCCACATGCGAGAGCACGTTCCAGCCGACGGTCAGCACCACCTCGGTCGGCATGGTCACCCCCGGCACGTACGACGCGGGGTCTGGTACCACCCTGGTGACCGCGACCGAGGAAATCCGCGAGAACCTGACTGCCTCGGTGCTCGTCTCCGCCTGCGGGTGGCCGCCTGGTTCCTCGGCGGGGTTCTCGTCGGTATGCGAGTAGACCAGCCTGGTCGGCGTCAGGACCAGGACAGTCATGTGACGGCGCACTTCCATGGCCGGGTCGAACAGCGCGTCGTGATGCACGACGAAGGAAATGACTGCCTCGGTGCCTAGCGCAGACGAGACGGCGTCGGCCACCAGGCCGGGATAGTAGCCGCTTCGCTCGATTGCTGACCGCAGCCCGACGGCCGTGGTTCGGGTATCCCTCATGCATCCATCCTGCACTGTCCTGGGCGCAGCGCTCACAGAATGGGGCATCAATCGCCGCACAGATGCCCTCCGGGGCAGGTGGCGAGGGCTCATGGCGGGGCTGGGCCCACGAAAGCATCCTCCGGTGCCACGCTGGACAGATCAATCCGCGGCTCATCGGCTGGCTCCGGAAGCGCCATCGCCCCCGCGCCTGCCGCGGGCCCGGGTCGCCGGGGCGCCGCCGCGCCCGCACCGCCGCCGCGCCCGCGGTAGATCAGCAGCCCGTTCACCGGATCCGGCACCCCGTCGAGCGCCGCCCGCACCGCGGGCAGCCCCCGGAACGCCTCCCACTGCGCGTCCGCGTCAAACGCTGCTTCGAAAACCACGCCCCAGCGGTGCACATGCCACGTCCAGTCGGTCGCGCCATGCGCGATCGCCGACTCGATGAACATGGACGAGTAGGTGTCCCGCCATCGCGTGGCCGGGAAATCACCATCAAATACCTCGATGGACCACCATTCGGCCATAGCAGTGACGATAGGCGTCACTGGGCGGAAATGGCACCCCCGGCGCGCCGGCCACCAGGATATGTGCCGCACTCCCTTGGAAGCCGGGCACAGCAGACCCTGGGAGTGGGCAAGATGGGACCTGCCCGGACGCAAAGGGGGAAGCCGGCAATGGCGTCACAGCCCGCCCTGGAGCCGCTGCGTCGATGGGACCCCGAACGTATCGGGCCCTATTCCCTGCTCGGTGGGCTAGGCGCGGGCGCCATGGGCCGGGTGTACCTGGGCCGGTCCGCGGCCGGCCGGCTGGTCGCAGTCAAGACGATCAAGATTGAGTTCGCGGAGGAAGCTGGCTTCCGGGCGCGCTTCGCCCAGGAGGTGGCGGCGGCGCGGCGGGTCAGCGGGGTATTCACCGCCGCGGTCGTCGCAGCTGACTCGGAAGCGGACATGCCGTGGCTGGCCACCGCCTACGTGCCTGCGCCGTCGCTGAGCCACCTGGTCCGGACGTGCGGCCCGCTGCCGGTGCCCGCCACCCGGTGGCTTGCCGCCGGCTGCGCCGAGGCACTGGAATCGATTCACAGCGCCGGGCTGGTGCACCGGGATCTCAAGCCGTCCAACGTGCTCGTCTCCCCGGACGGGCCGCGGGTGATCGACTTCGGGGTGGCCAGGGCCGCCGAGCGGATCCAGCTCACCGTGACCCGCGGCGCCGTCGGCACTCCCGCGTACATGGCACCCGAGCAGGCCAGGGACACCCGGCAGGCGTCCCTGGCCAGCGATGTCTTCTCGCTCGGCGCGACTTTGCTGTTCGCGGCGACCGGGCACGCTCCCTACCAGGGGGAGACGGTAATGGACATCCTGGTCCGGCTGGCCACCGAGCCTCCCGACCTGGCCGGCCTGCCCGCCGAGCTGGCCGACATCGTGACGGCGTGCCTGGAACGCAGCCCGCGCAAGCGCCCGACGTCGGCGGCCATCCTCGCCCAGCTGGCACCGTACCTGGAGAGCGCATCAGGCCACGGCCCCCCGCCGCTGCCGGGCCCGGCCGTCGCGCTGATCGCCGAGTACCAGCAGCATCCGCAGCCCGGCATCACCCAGGCACCCGACGAGATCAGCGACGACGCCACATTCGGATCGCGCTCTGCGCTGCCTGCGGCAGGCCGGCCGCGGGGGCGGCACTGGCCGCCATGGCATGGCAGGCACGGCCCGGGCTCCGGCAGCGGGGGCAGCACCTTCCGGCCACCTTCGCGCAAGGCGCGCCGTCGCCGGAACACGCTCATCGTGACCGGACTGGCCTGCGGGGCTGCCATCCTGGTGGCCGGCGGGGGGCTGCTGGGTGCCGAACTGGGCGGCACCGGCAGCCAGTCAGCGGGCACGCCGCCCGGCACCTTCTTCCCGCCGCCCGGGGGACCCCCACCGTCCGGCGTGTCCAGCCGGCTGACCGGCACGCCCTCGATCGCGCTCAACCAGCGCACCGGTGACGGGGACACCAACTTCGTGCTGCGCGGCCTGGGCTGGATCCCGGGCCGGCGCATGACGGTCGCGATCGTCGGGCAGGGTGCCTCACCCGACCGGCCGACAGTGGACCTCAAGGGAACCTTCAACTACGCCATCAACCAGAACCACGAGTTCTTCCCGCAGCGGATCCCGCCCGGCCTGCACGAGGTCGTGGTGACCGAATTCCGGGGCCCCCGGAAAAGGATCAGCTTCCAGGTGGTCGTGCCACCTGGCCCGCCGGGCGGCGGGATACCGGTCCCGTGATCTGGGCCCGCCTAGGACCTGGTCAGGGCTCCTGGGTCCACCACAGGTCCTCCTGCCGGGAGCACCATGCTGCGTCACCCAGCCGGGCCAGGTCGGCGACGGTAATGATGCCGTGCTCCAGGAGCACCTGCACGACCACTTCATCGGAGAGCCGGGTGTCGGTACGCACCAGGCCGCGATCGCTGATCTTGCGCCGCAGTACCTTGACGTGCTCAGCGACGCGAGCCGACAAGCGGTCCCGGAACACGGGATCGCCGTCGAACCGCTCGAGCTCGTGATAAGCCCCGGTCGCCTCCAGGGCGGCCCGGGCGATCTCCGGCGTGCGCGGCAGCGGGGTGGTGCGGGACGGGTCGAGCAGCCACGGCTGGCACCACATCAGGGCCACGAGGAAGAGCTTGGTCATCGGGTCCAGGTACAGCGGGAGCAGCGTTGGCTCGCCGTCCATCCGGGCCCGCCCGCCCTCGGCATCGGGGGGCAGGTCCTCGCCGTGCCCGACCACCACCACGTGCAGCGCCTTGCCCTCGTCCAGCATGTTGCGCGAGCCCACCAGGGTGGTCCCCGCCCGCACGAACCAGCCCCCGGACGGCTCACCGTTCTGCTCCATGCGGGGCAGCCGGATCCGGTAGCCATCACCTTCGGCATACAGCGCGTGGGTGCGGCTGATGTTGGCCACCCAGACGCCGCCGCTCACCGCGGTCACCACCCCGGCCCGGCGGGAAAGCCCCCGGCCCGCCGAGATGGTCAGGTCCGCGTTCGGCCCCCGGCCGAACACCAGCCTGCCGCCTTCGGCGAGAGCTATCACCCGCCCGGACGGCGCGGCGACATGCGCGGCCGCTGGCGTGATTGAGTCGAGCGCCATCGCCGTCCTGCCTATACCTGTCGCCTGCGCCGCGGCCCCACCGCCGCGCTGCTCCGCATGAGCCGCACCTGTCGCTGGATGAATCTTAAATCCGGCGCAAGCCGGTCACGCACCCCAGAATCCGGGGATAGCGGGGCGCAGGGCCGGCACGATTAGCTGTCATCGTCCTGAGGCGAGGCGCGAACACGGCGCCTGGAGGTGGGCCGCTTAACGGCGGTGGGGCCGTGCAGGCGACGGGTTACAGGTGCGGGCAGGGGTCCGCACTCGGATCCGCTGCCCGGGGATGCGGCCCAGGGGGGGAACCCTGCAGGCCCCGCGCCATGCGCCTCGCCTCAGGCGCGGGGGCCTCCGATGCGCCCTGACGGATCCGTCAGGGCGTCGCGGAGTTTCTGGGCAAAGCCCGCGGCCTCCTCGTCGTCGGCGTATTTCTGCCGGGGCCAGAAGAAGCCGCGCAGGCCATCGCCGCGGGTCCGCGGCACAACGTGCACGTGCAGGTGCGGGACACTCTGGCTGACCGTGTTGTTGAGGCCGACGAAACTGCCCTGCGCGCCGAGCGCCTGCGGCATCACCGCGCTGAGCCGCCGCACCCGGCTGAACAACGGCCCGGCCAGGTCCTCCGGCAGGTCGGCCAGCGTCTCGTAATGCTCGCGGGGCGCGGCGAGCACGTGTCCCTTGAACACCGGCCGGGCGTCCAGAAACGCCACCACCGCACGGTCGGCCAGCACGATGTGCGCGGGCAGGTCCCCGGCGATGATGCGGCAGAAAAGGCAATCGCTCATCCCGGCACCTTAGGGCGTGCCCGCGGGCCACGCCCTGAGCCCGGACGTCAGCCGGAAGGATGACGCCGGCCCCAACAGCAGGATGATGACCCGGCCCGGGCCCCGGCCGTACCCTGGACGGATGGCCGCCCTGTACGCCTGGCTCCGCCGTCACCCGAGGCTGGTGGACGGCGTGCTGGCGCTCGTGCTCGTCTTCATCGGCACGGGGTCAGCGATGTCGAGCGGCGGACGCTGGGTGGCGCTGCCGTTCAGCCTGGCCCTGGTGATACCGGTCGTCTTCCGGCGCAAGTACCCGGCCGGCGCCTTTGCCGTGGCCACCGTGATCGGCGCCGCGCAGGTCCTCATCACCTCCCTGCCGGACGCCGCGGACCTGGCCATCGTCGTCCTGCTGTACACCCTGGCCGCCTACCGGCCGCGGGCCATTTCAGTGACCGGCCTGGTCATCTGCCTGCTCGGCTCGGTCGTTGCGGTAGCCCGCTGGACACCCGGGGCACTCAGCCTTTTCCATACGATCATGGTCGGCTCGATCTTGTTCGCCGGCCCGGCGCTGATCGCCTGGGTGCTCGGCGACTCGATGCGGTACCGCCGCGCGTACTACACATCGCTGGAAGACCGCGCGGCGCGGCTGGAACGGGAACGGGACGCGCAGGCCCAGATCGCGGCGGCGGCCGAGCGGGCCAGGATCGCCCGCGAACTGCACGACGTGGTCGCGCACAACGTCAGCGTCATGGTGGTGCAGGCGGACGGGGCGTCGTACGCCCTCGACAGCGACCCGGAAAAAGCCCGCCGGGCGCTGGGCGCCATCGCGGGCACCGGCCGCCAGGCTCTGGCCGAGATGCGCCGCCTGCTCGGCGTGCTGCGCAGCGTCGACGGCGAGACCGGGCTCGCGCCGCTGCCCGGGATCGCCCAGCTCGGCGAGTTGCTGGCGCAGACGCGGGCCACCGGGCTCGCCGTGTCGTTCACCGTGGAAGGCGTGCCCGGGCCGCTTCCGGGCGGGGTGGCGCTCGCCGCATACCGGATCGTCCAGGAGTCGCTGACCAACACGCGCAAGCACGCGGGCCCCGCTGCGTCGGCCCAGGTGACGTTGCGGTACTGCGAAGATGTGCTGGTGCTGCGGATCAGCGACGACGGCCGGGGCCCGGCCGCGCTGTCCGATGGCGCCGGGCACGGAATGACCGGCATGCGCGAGCGCGTCAACCTCTACGGCGGAGAACTGCTGGCCGGCCCGCGGGCCGGCGGGGGCTACCAGGTCACCGCGACGCTCCCGCTGGCGCCCGGGCGTATCCTGGCCGCCGATCCGGCGGCCGGCACCGCGGCGGGCCAGCCGGCGCCGCGCCCGGTTGCCGTCATGCCGATGACCCGCGGAGACGGGCCTGAGCAGGCCGGTGCCGCATGACCATCCGGATACTCCTGGTCGACGACCAGGAACTGGTGCGGACCGGGTTCCGCATGGTGCTCGACGCGCAGGACGACATGTCCGTGGTCGGCGAGGCCGGTGACGGCCTGGCCGCGACGCAGCTACTGCGGTCGGGGACCGCTGATGTCGTGGTGATGGACGTGCGGATGCCCAGGCTGGACGGCATCGAGGCGACGCGGCTGATCTGCCAGGCCGGTTACCGGCCCCGGGTCCTCATGCTCACCACATTCGACCTCGACGAGTACGCCTATGCCGCGCTGAAGGCCGGGGCCAGCGGGTTCCTCCTCAAGGACGTCCCGCCCGAGGAACTGCTGTTCGCGATCCGCGCGGTGCATTCCGGAGACGCGGTGGTCGCGCCGTCAACGACCCGGCGCCTGATCGACCGTTTCGCGCCGCTGTTCCCGGTCGGCAGCAGCCCGCCGCCGCCCGGCCTGGCCTGCCTCACCGGGCGGGAGCGCGAGGTGCTGGCGAATGTCGCGCAGGGGCTGTCGAACGCCGAGATCGCCCAGCGGCTGTTCGTGTCCGAGGCCACGGTGAAGACCCACGTCGGCCGGGTGCTGGCCAAGCTCGGGCTGCGCGACCGGGTCCAAGCTGTCGTGTTCGCCTACGAGACGGGCCTGGTCCGGGCCCGCGGCCCGGCCTGAGGCGCCCGGACGCGCTCGGACCGCGCCGCTGGCAGCCAGGCGGCCGCGACGAGGCCCGGACGGATGACGGGGCGGAACCCCGCCCGGACGGCCGGGTCAGGTTAGCGCAATGTGGCATCGGCCAGCACCGTGGCCAGGCCGGGAATCGAGTACTCATCCACGATCAGGGTCTGCGAGCCCGGGAGGTACCAGTCCCGCTGCTCGAAGTAGAACGAGGCGGTCGCGGAGCTGGCGGGCCGGCAGCCGATTCTCCAGGCCGTGTAGTACGCGGTATCGGTGCTCACGTGCGCGAAGTTCTCGTGGTAGGTGTTGCTGGGGCCGAGCCGCTGCCAGCCGGTGCCTGGCCTGCCCGGGCAGCCCAGGACACCTGAGGATGGGTTGTACGGCTGGTCACGGCGGTAGGTCTGGTCCGTCGGTACCGGGCCGGCGGTCCCGTCCACCCCGACGATCATGCTGAACGAAGGGCAGCGGGCACCTCCCATCGACCCCAGCAGGGCTTGCTCGTCACAACTCCCCGTGCTGACGGTGTAGTCGCCCTTCGCGTCGCTGTAGGTGACCCGCCAGCTGGCCGGGGCCCGCATGATCAGGTGGCCGAGCAGCAGCGTGCTGGGCGTATCCCGGGTACTGCCTCCCCCGGCGTGGGTGCGCCGCGACGTGCCCGGACCGGTGCCGCTGGCGTGCCGGTGCGCCTTGAGGCTCGCGGCATCTGAGGGGGAAGACTGGGACTTGGACGTGCATGCCGAGGCAAAGATCGCCAGGGTGGCCAGGAACACAATCGTGGCTGGCTTCATCATCAGCTCCCAGCTGTAACAAGGTGGACATTAGCAAGAGGGCGCTGAAGATGATCTGCCAACACAAAACGCGGAGCTTTTTTGCCATCCCTGTGTGACCTGGGCCAACGTGCTGAGAGTGGACGTAAGCACACGTCAGCGGAGGTCCGCCGGATACCCGGCGGACCTGCTGCCGCTACGACCTGCCGCGGGTGGCCCGGCGCAGCGACCAGCCGAGTGCCGCGATGACACACACCGGCATCAGCCACCAGGCGTTGACGCCCGCCGCGTGGACCGCCACAGCGGTCCCGGCCAAGGCGGCCAGTACCACGGCTGCCCCGCGCCAGTCATCGCCGATGATGAAGTCGTACCAGAACGCGCCGACCGAGCGCAGCCACCGGCTCACAGCGCCCGCTCCGCCGCGCCGAGCGCCGCGACCCGGGATCGGCGCAGCACCACGGTGTAGCCCAGCGACACCGCCACGATCACCGGGACGATCACCAGCAGGGCAGCGTCGTTGCCGGGCCACCTCACCCCGGCACCCTCGGCCCCCCAGAAGGTGCCGAACGACGTCAGCATGACGCCCACCGCGAACTTCATGATGTTCTCGGGAACCCGGGCCAGCGGCGCGCGCGCGGACACGCCAACCCCGGCGACGACGAGCACCGCCGCCGCGGCGCCCACGGCGGCCAGCCCCAGGTTTCCCTGGTTGTCGCCGAACGTGATCGCGATGAACACGACTTCCAGGCCCTCAAGGAGCACCCCTTTGAAGGAGAGCGTGAACGCGTACCAGTCGCGCACGCCGTTCCGGCCCCCGGTGGCGGCTGCCTGCGCGGCCGCCACCTGGCGGGCGTAGATGCCCGCCTCGTCATGCAGGTTCTGGTAACCCGATGCGCGGAGCACCGCCTTGCGCAGCCATTGCAGGCCGAACACAGCCAGCAGGCCGCCTACCACCAGGCGGAGCGCACCCAGCGGGAAAAGGGTGAGAGCGGGGCCGACCGCGGCCACCACAGCGGCGAGAACCAGGAGGGCCACGGCCATGCCCTGGAACGTCGAGCGCCATTCCCGGGTCAGGCCAGCCGCCAGCACGATAGTCAGGGCCTCCACGGCTTCGACCACGCAGGCCACGAACACAGTGAGGACGAGAGCAAGAGCGTTCACGCGACCTCCAGCGACGGCAGCGACGCGGCCTGTCCATGGTGTTCCAGGATTACGCCCTGTGGCCGCACCTCGTCATCCGGGCCAACGTGACGTTCGCGCTGCACCCGCCGCAAGCTTTCCAAGACCGACTCCCGCATCTGGGCCGACGCGATGCCAGACCGGGGTTGGCCTCGGCCGGCTGGCCGAACGGTACCCGAACGAGCTGTCCGGCGGCGAGCAGCAGCGCCTTGCTGATGATCCGGCCGACCGGAGTGCGGCTGTGCGCCAGCCACACCGGTGAGCACCATCTCGCCGGGACCGTCGCTGACGTGGCGTTCCGCGGCCGCGGGTATGAGCACGCAGTCGACATCCCCGGGCACGGGCGGCTGACCGGCGTGTTCTCCGAAGCGCGGGCCGCCCGGGGTGACCCGGTGGGCCTGCGGCTGGATTCCGGCGGCTGCCATCTTTTCGCCGCCACCCCCGATTCCGCCGCGACCCCGGCCGCCCGGGTGGCAGCAGCGCTGGCCACCGGCGCCGGCTAATCCGGCAGGCGGGCGGCGGCGCGGGGGCGGGAGGCGGCCTGCCGCCTGGGCCGTCCATCCTGAGCAGGCACTAGCATCGGACGAGTGACCACGACGTTGAGCATCAGCGATTCCCGACCCTCACTCGCCGAGGCGGATGCTGTCGTCATCGGCGTGCTCCCGGGCGCTGACGGGCCGGTCCCCGCGCCGGGCTCGGCCGACGTGGACGAAGCCCTGGGCGGCAGCCTCGCGGCAACACTGGCCGCGCTGGGCGCCACCGGCCAGCCCGAAGAGGTGACCAAGATCGCCACGGGCGGCCGGCTGACGGCACCGCTGATCGCCGCCGTCGGCCTCGGCGGCGAGCCGGGGAGGCCGGCCGAGGCCGAGGCGCTGCGCCGCGCCGCCGGGGCGGCGGTGCGGGCCCTGCTCGGGGCGCCCGCGGTCGCGGGCGGGCCGCGGATCGCGCTGGCCCTGCCGGTCGGGGACGACACGCAGGCCGAGGCGGTCGCGTTCGGCGGGCTGCTCGGCGGCTACTCCTTCGGCCGTTACCGGCGCGGCGGGCCAGGTTCCACGGTGCTCACGCTGCTCGGCGCGGACCCGGCGGCAGCCGGGGCCATCCGCCGCGCGGAAGTGCTGGCGGCCGCGGTCACCCTCGTCATGGACCTGGTCAACACGCCCCCCTCCGACCTGGTGCCGACCGCGCTCGCCGCCGAGGCGGAGCGGGTCGCCGCCGCCTGCGGGCTCGACGCCGAGGTACTCGATGAGAAGGCACTCGCCGAGAACGGCTACGGGGGCATCCTGGGCGTCGGCCAGGGCTCGGTGCACCCGCCGCGGCTGGTCCGGCTCGAATACGCGCCGCCGGGCGCGGAGCGGACCGTCGTGTTCGCGGGCAAGGGCATCACCTTCGACTCCGGCGGCCTGTCACTGAAGCCGTCCAAGTCCATGGAGACGATGAAGTCGGACATGGGCGGGGCCGCTGCCACCCTCGGCGCGATGCAGGCCATCGCGGAGCTCCGGCCCGCCGTCCGGGTTGTCGGCTATCTGCCGCTCGCCGAGAACATGCCGAGCGGCACCGCTCAGCGCCCCTCCGACGTGCTGACCACCTATGGCGGCACCACCGTGGAGGTACTCAACACCGACGCCGAGGGCCGCCTCGTCCTCGCCGACGCGCTCGCCAGGTCGGCGGCGGACTCCCCCGACCTGCTCGTCGACGTCGCTACGCTGACCGGGGCCCAGCTGGTGGCGCTCGGGCCGCGGATCAGCGGGGTGATGGCGAACGACGACGCGGTGCGGGACGGCATCGTGGACGCGGCCCAGCGGGCCGGTGAGGCGATGTGGCCCATGCCCCTGCCCGGCGAACTGCGCAAGGGCCTGGACTCGACAGTGGCGGACCTGGCCAACGTGGCTGGCGACCGGTTTGGCGGGATGCTGGTGGCCGGCCTGTTCCTGCGCGAGTTCGTGCCCGCCGGGGTGCGCTGGGCACATCTGGACATCGCGGGCCCGGCGTTCAATGAGGGAGCACCATACGGGTATACCCCCAAAGGGGGCACCGGCGCGGCCACCCGGACGCTCGTCCAGATCGCCTTGGACGTGGCGGACGGACGGCTTTAGGCGGACACAGCAGAGGGCGGGCACGGAAGACGATCGGATCAAGGAGCGTTCTGGTGGCGGAAAGCAGCGGTCCCTACGACATCGTGATCCTCGGTGGCGGCAGCGGCGGCTACGCGTGCGCGCTCCGCGCGGCCGAACTCGGCAAGCGGGTCGCGCTCATCGAGCAGGACCGGGTCGGCGGCACCTGCCTGCACCGCGGGTGCGTGCCGACCAAGGCGCTGCTGCATGCGGCGGAGATCGCCGACCTGGCTAAGGACGGCGAGGCATTCGGCGTCCGGACGACGCTGCAGGGCGTGGACATGCCGGGCGTGAACGCCTACAAGGACAAGGTCGTCGACCGGTTGTGGAAGGGCCTGCAGAGCACGCTGGCCAGCCGCAAGATCGACATCATCTACGGCGCGGGGCGCCTCATCTCCCCGACACAGGTCAGCGTCGGGGACACCGTCTACGAAGGCGCTCACATCGTGCTCGCCACCGGCTCGGAGCCACGCAGCCTGCCGGGCCTGGACATCGACGGCCAGCGGGTGATCAACAGCGATCACGCGCTCCGGCTCGATCACGTGCCCGCCTCCGCCGTGATTCTCGGCGGCGGCGTCATCGGTGTGGAGTTCGCCAGCGTGTGGCGCTCGTTCGGCGCGGACGTCACGATCGTCGAGATGCTGCCCCACCTGCTGCCGGCCGAGGAGGAATCCAGCTCGAAGCTCCTGGAGCGCGCGTTCCGCCGCCGGGGCATCAGCTACGAGCTCGGCGCCCGGTTCGAGAGCGTCAAGGAGTCGGAGGCCGGCGTGACCGTGACGCTGGCGGGCGGGAAGACGCTCGACGCGGACCTGCTCCTCGTCGCCGTGGGCCGGGGACCCGTCTCGGCCGGCCTCGGCTATGAGGAAGCCGGAGTCGCCGTGCAGCGCGGCTTCGTCAAGGTCGACGAGAAGTACCAGACAAGCGTCCCGACGATCTCCGCGGTGGGCGACCTCATCCCGGGCCCGCAACTCGCGCACGTCGGCTTCGCCGAGGGGATCCTGGTCGCGGAGCGCATCGCCGGGCTCGATGTCACGCCGATCGACTACGACGGGGTGCCGAGGATCGCCTACTGCGACCCGGAGGTCGCCTCGGTCGGCATCACCTCCGCGATGGCCAAGGAGCGCGGCATCGAGGTCACGGAGTTCACGTACAACCTGGGTGGGAACGGTAAGAGCGTGATCCTGCAGACCCAGGGGGCGGCGAAGGTCATCGCCACCGCACCGGCCAGCCCGTCCAGCGGGCCGGGGCCGGTACTCGGCATCCACCTGGTGGGTGCCAGGGTCGGCGAGCTCATCGCCGAGGCCCAGCTGATCTACAACTGGGAAGCACATCCATCCGACGTCGCCCAGCTCATCCACCCGCATCCAACTCAGTCAGAGGCCATCGGCGAAGCGCACCTCGCGCTGGCCGGCAAGCCCCTGCACGTGCACGCGTGACCAGAACCTGGTCAGGCGAGCGCGCCATGAACTCAGCCACCTGCAATTGCGAGCCCTGAACAACGAAGGAGTCACGGGAAGCCATGTCGGTCTCCGTATCCATGCCCCAGCTGGGCGAGAGCGTCACTGAGGGCACTGTCACGCGCTGGCTCAAGAAGGAAGGCGAGCGCGTGGAGGCGGACGAGCCGCTGCTCGAGGTCTCCACGGACAAAGTCGACACCGAGATCCCCTCGCCGGTTTCCGGCATACTGCGCGGGATCACGGTCGCCGAGGACGAGACGGTCGCGGTGGGCGCCGAACTCGCCGTGATCGACGAGACGGCAGCCGAGGGCAGCGCGCCCGCGCCGGCTGCCCCGCCGGACAGCGCCGCCGCGCAGGACAGCCCGGCGCCCGGCAGTGCCCCGCAGGACAGCCCGGCGCCCGGCAGTGCCCCGCAGTACGACGCTCCCCAGTACGGCGCCCCGCAATACGGCACACCGCAGTACGGCGCGCCGCAGGACAGCGCCCCCGCATACGGCACCCCGCAATACGGCGCCGTCCCGGGGCAGGAAGGGTTCCCCGCTCCGGGCACCCCGCCGGCCGGGCCTCCTCCGGACCTCGGTGGCCAGGCCGGCCCGGCGGCCGCGGCTCCCCCGGCCTGGTCCCCGCCG
>CAYPQM010000090.1:0-28420 GCA_964412845.1 uncultured Streptosporangiaceae bacterium | reverse complement strand
ACGCATCGCTCTGGGCCGCGTTCACCGGTGCCGAGGTCGCCGCCTGAGCCTGGGCTGGGCGGCGCTCGCCGACTCCCGGGTTGAGCGGTCGGCCTGGCTGATAGGGCGGCGGTCGCCGTCCAGCCGCTCGTTCTGCTCGCGCTGCCGGTCATCCTGACCGGGTTCCCACCCGGCCCGCAGTCCCGGCGGCGCTGCTGGTTGGCCTCGCGGCGGCGGCGAACTGGACAGCCACCATCCACGCGGTGATCAGCCAGCCCAACTGGCCGGGTATCGGCCACCCGACTCCGTGGACGTCCCTCGCCCCTCACCTAAGCGATGGCGCGGTGGCCGCCGGACCCGCCCGGGCACTGACCATCCTGCTGGCCTGCGGATGCGCGCTGGCCGTCCGGCACCGATGGCGCCCGGCCCGGCAGATGGCCGGGTGGAGCCCGGAAGTGCTCAGGGAACTGCTGTGGTGGGTGGCCGTGACACTGCCCTGCGCTGCGTGTTCGAGCCTGTCATGGTCGCCTGCTACCTATGGCCGGCCCTGGCGGTCGCGCTCATAGTGGCCTCGCCCGGCTGGCCCAGCCTCGCCGCCACCTCGGCGCTTACCTTCAGGCCGGGCCCGAACGGGTGACCCAGCAATGCGCTCCGCAGCGCTGCTGACCGTCCGCAGGCGGTGCTGCGCGGCGGCCGACCAGCCTGGCCACCGAGCTGCTGCGCGGGTACGGCGACGGGCCCCGCGGGGATCGCGGGTGAGTTGAGTGTGACTACCGGGCGCCGGACACCTCCGGGTTGTGTTCACATGGAACTCGCACACAAGTCACACACGGTGCCGGGGGTTGAGGTGGTCGGATGGCCGGGAGGGCGAGGGAGCGAAGAAATGAGTGACCTGGCGGCGGTCCTGCCTCCTGATCACGGAGGACTGCTGGTGGTCGATGATGAGCCGTTCCTGCGCGACGCGGTGGCCGCCTCGCTGCGGTTCCTGGGCTTCGACGTGAGCACCGCGGACACCGGCGCCGGCGCGCTGCGGCTGGCCCGCGACCGCCCGTTCGACCTGGTTGTCCTGGATGTGATGCTGCCCGACACCGACGGCTTCGAGGTAGTCCGCCGGCTGCGCCGGGACGGCTGCCGGGTGCCGGTGATCTTCCTGACGGCCAAGGACACCCAGGCCGACAAGGTGACCGGGCTCACCCTCGGCGGCGACGACTACCTGACCAAGCCGTTCGGGCTGGAGGAGCTGGCGGCCAGGATCCGCACCGTGCTGCGCCGGACCCGCCCAGGCACGGCCGGGCCGGTGCTCACATTCGCCGACGTGCAGCTCGACCAGGACAGCTACGAGGTCCGCCGTCACGGTCACCTGGTTGACCTGTCGCCGACCGAGTTCCGCTTGCTGCGCTACCTGATGCTCCATCCGGGCCGGGTGCTGACCAGGGCGCAGCTCCTGGATCACGTGTGGGACTACGACTTCGGCGGGTCCAGCACGGTCGTGTCGACCTACGTCGCCTACCTGCGGCGCAAACTGGCCCAGTACGGGCCTGACCTGATCCACACCCAGCGCGGCATCGGCTACAGCCTGCGCCTGCGCCACCCGGACGGCTCCGATGATACCTAGAAGGCCCCGCCGGACCCAGCTCCGCAGCCGGGTCCTGATCAGCGTCATGACGATCACGCTGATCGCGCTGGCGGCCTTCGACGTCGCCGCGGTCGCCACCTTGCACCGGTACCTGCTCGGCCAGACCGACTCGACGCTGCAGAACGTCCTGCGCCAGACCCGGCCACGGGTGCTCCGGCTGGTCCCGGTGATTGAACGCGACACACGGCACCCGCGGACGCCGCCACCTCTCCTGGGCGAGTACTACGTGGTGTTCGTGCCCGGCCACGGAGCGAAGGTGATCCTGGAAGCCGGCCCCGGGCTGATCCCCCAGCTCCCGACCAGCCTGGACACGGGCATTGCCCAGCACGCGCAGACCGTGACCAGCCTGCACGGGCAAGCTCAGCTCCGGGTGCGGGCGGTACCCGCCGGGGCAGGCACCCTCGTCGCCGGGGCCAGCCTCAGCAACGTGAACAAGACCATCAGCCAGATCGAGCTCATCGTCATCGTCGGCTCGGCCGCCGCTGGTCTGCTGGTCTTCCTGGGGGTGGGCCTGGTCATGCGGCGCGGCCTGCGTCCCATCGAGACGATGGCCGGCCAAGCCGACCGCATCACCGCCGGCGACCTCACCGACCGGGTCAGCCCGCAGGACGCCCAGAGCGAGGTGGGCCGCCTCGGGGCCGCTCTCAACGGGATGCTGGCCCGCATCGAGGCCTCCGTCCAGGAACGCGAGGCCAGCCAGGAACTCACCCGGCGGTTCTTCGCCGACGCCAGCCACGAACTGCGCACCCCGCTGGCCTCGCTGCGCGCCAACGCCGAGCTCTACCAGCAAGGCGCCCTGCCCCGGCGCCCGCAAGTCGATGAGGCGATGCGCCGTATCGCACTGGAATCCCAGCGAATGAGCAGGCTGGTCGATGACATGCTCCGGCTGGCCCGCCTCGATCAGCATCCCGGCCAGCGATGCGACCCGGTCGACCTCACCGCTCTGGTGCGCGGATGCGTCGAGCGGGCCCAGATCGCCGACCCCCATCGGACGTGGCACACGCATATCGGGGCCGGCCTCGAAGCCGCCGGCGACGAGGAACTCCTGTGCCGGGCCATCGACAACCTGCTGGGCAACGTCCGCGCGCACACCCCCGGCGACAGCACCGCCACCATCACCGCGGCCGGCCATGGCAGCCGGGTCACGATCGAGGTCAGCGACAACGGCCCCGGTATCCCCGCCGATCAGCTGCCCCGCATTTTCGACCGCTTCTACCGGGCCACAGCCCCATCGCACCGCCCTGGGTCCGGCCTCGGGCTCGCCATCGTCACCGCGATCGCCACCGCGCACCATGGCACTGCCGAAGCGGCCCTGAACGACCCGCACGGCCTGCGGATCACCCTCAGCATGCCGGTTTCCGGCCAGGCTTGCCCCGCCCCGGCGCCGGCCGGCGGCAGCACGCTTACCTCGCACGTGATTCCCACGCCGCCGTGACCAGCGGCACCTGCCGGATCTAAACGCGATATAGCTTGACACTAAACGCGATAGTACTTATCGTCTCAGCCATGGACGCGATCGAG
The DNA here is from genome assembly GCA_964412845.1 of uncultured Streptosporangiaceae bacterium. Taxonomy (GTDB): domain Bacteria; phylum Actinomycetota; class Actinomycetes; order Streptosporangiales; family Streptosporangiaceae; genus JAWWPY01. The sequence goes on along the minus strand of CAYPQM010000090.1, from coordinate 25,284 downwards.
ATCCTCACCGCGCTCGGCACGGCGGAGGGCAAGGCAGATCCGTACCCGCTGTACGCCGCACTGCACGAGCAGGGCGAGGTGATCAAGATCGGTCCGGCCGACGTGATGGTGGTCGGCTACGACGCCATCAGCTCGGTCCTGCGCGATCCCGGCTTCCGCGTTTCCGATGAATCGAGTTTCGACCAGCACTTCCCGGCCTGGCGGGCGAACCCCGTGTTTGTCCAGGGGGTGGATTGGATCCTGAACCTCAACGGACCGCGGCACGCGCGGATCAGGAGCCCGATGGCCCGAGCGTTCACCGCCCGGCGGATCGCCGCACTGGGGCCCGCGATCGCCCGGATGGCCGACGAGTTGCTCGATGCCATGGCCGATCGGGGCGCCGATGGCAGCACCGTCGAGTTCATGCACGACTTCGCCTACCTGCTGCCGGTCACCGTGATCTGCGAGCTGATCGGGATCCCCGAGCAAGACCGGGAGGGATTCCGGCCGATCGCCCGGGACCTGGCCGGCGTGTTTGAGCTTAACGACATGGAGACTCTGCCCGCGATCAACGCCGCAGCGGTCGAGCTGCTCGCGTACTTCACTGGCCTGGCGGCCGTCCGCCGCGCTGACCCCCGCGACGACCTGATCAGCGACCTTCTCGCGGTCAGCGGCTCCGGCGATGGCAGGCTGGCCGATGCCGAACTGCTGCACAACCTGACGCTGCTGCTGGTCGCGGGCTTCGAGACCACGACGAACCTGCTGGGAAACGGCCTTCAGATCATCTTGGAGGACCCGGCAGCGGGTGCGGCCGTCCGGGACCGTTCGGTCCCGCCTGCCGCATTTGTCGAGGAAGTACTGCGCTTCGACTCACCCGTCCAGCTCACCAGCCGGATCGGCTACGACACGACCGTGGGCGCCGTGCCGGTGTCCCCGGAAACCGGGGTGATCACCCTGCTCGGGGCGGGGAACAGGGACCCCCGCCGGTTTATCGACCCGGCCAGCTTCGACCCGCTGCGCCCGGACGGTGGACCGCTCAGCTTCGGCGGCGGCGCGCACTTCTGCATCGGCGCCGCGCTGGCCCGGCTTGAGGGGGCAGTGGCCTTCCCGCGCCTGCTGAGCCGATTCCCGAAGATCTCAGCCGTGGGCGAGCCGACCCGCCGGGATACGCTCGTCCTGCGCGGCTTCGATGCGCTCCCGGTAACGGTCGCCTAGCGGCCGGGCTGAGCGCCTGCGCCGCCCGCCAGGGGGCAGTTCCTGGGAAGCTGCTGGGAGGTTCATGGGTTTCCCCAGCGTTGCGCCTGCTGCCCCGGTTGCTTATCTAAGCTCGGCCCGTGGAAATTGGCCCGGTTTCGGGGTTTTCCCGCAGGGCCGGCGTAGCGTTCCTCGCCGGTTGGTGCGTGCTCGTCCTCATGCTCGCCGGGTGCGGCCTGGCGTTGCGGCACCGAGGCGCCGGCCCGCCCGGCTCGCCGAGCGCCGGGCCGGTGGTCCCGGTCGGCCGCTCGGCCCAGTCCATCGTGGCCGGCGGCATCACGCGGACCTTCCATCTCTACCGGCCGGCCGGCCTGACCAGCGCCGCCCCGCTGGTCGTCATGCTGCACGGCGGCTTCGGCGGCGGCACGCAGGCGGAAAAGTCCTATCGCTGGGATGCTCAGGCGGATACCGGCCGCTTCATCATCGCCTATCCGGACGGGCTCGGCCGGGCCTGGAACGCCGGGGGTGGCTGCTGCGGTGTCCCCGGCCGCAGCAATGTGGACGACGTCGGCTTCATCACGCAGATGATCCGTGTCATCGAGCAGCAGGCCCCCGTCGCCCGGGCCCGCATCTACGCCACCGGCATCTCCAATGGCGGCATCATGGCCTACCGGCTGGCCTGCGATACCAGGATCTTCGCTGCTATCGGGCCTGACTCCGCCACCGAGCTCGGTGCCTGCCGCGCACCGGCGCCGATCTCGGTCATCCATATTCACGGCACCGCGGACCGGAACATCCCCTACAACGGTGGCACCGGCCAGGGGGTCGCCCACATCGACGGGCCCGCCGTCCCCGCCCTTAACATGACCTGGCGCCGTATCGATCACTGCGCCGCGCCGGCCAGCAGCACCGCTGGCGTGGTGACGACGTCGATAGCTGACTGCCCCGGTGGCCGCACGGTCGAGCTGATCACGATCGCCGGTGCCGGGCACCAGTGGCCCGGCGCCGTGCCCAGCCCGCTCATCCAGCGGCTGCTGCACACCGACCCGCCATCGACCGCGCTCAGCGCGACCAGCGTCATCTGGCAGTTCTTCGCCGCGCACCCTGCCTGAGGCGGTACACCAGGGCATCGACCGGGCGGCGCATGCCGGAGGGATTTGCCTTCCTCCGGCTTGCGCCGCCAGCGGCGGCGCAAGCCGTCATGAGGTCATCGGCGGCACAGGTGATCACGATAGCCATAGCTGGTTGCTGGTGCCGTTGCAGGCCCAGAGCTGGACGTTGTCCCCGTTCTGCCCGTCGCCCGAGGCCACCGCGTCCAGGCACAGGAGGTGCGCGTCATTCGTGATTTCACCGGCATACAGGCCGCCGCCCCACACCTGGTTGCTGGTGCCGTTGCAGGTCCAGAGCTGGACATTGTCCCCGTTCCTCCCGTCGCCCGAAGCCACGGCGTCCAGGCACAGGCCATGGGCGGCGTTCATGATTTCACCTGAAATCGTGATTACGCCCGACCCCCCCGAAGGCAGGTACCATTCCTGGTTGCTGGTGCCGTTACAGGCCCAGATCTGGACATTGTCCCCGTTCTTCCCGTCGCCCGACGCAACAGCGTCCAGGCACCGGTCGTGGGCACTATTGACCAGCTCGTACGGCCCCGCGGCCGTGGCGGCCGCGTTGACCGGCACCAGGGTCAGGCCCGCCAGGACCCCGGGACCGCTCGCCCCCGTGGCCGCGCCCGCCGTCGTGGCCGCGCCCGCCGTCGTGGCCGAGAGGGCGGGCAGCGCCAGGGCCAGCATGGCGGCCAGGACTGTGCCGTATCCACGCCATCGCATCGCCCGGCCCCGGCCTGCCGGTTTCCGTCGCGGCGGGCGGCAGGCTGTCTCCGCGACCCGGCGGATGGTCATCCTCATCGTTTCCTCCTGTTTCCGGCTGATAGTGCGGTATGGCACCGAGCCTGACCGGGGCCGGTAGCATGCGCGTAGTCCGGAAGTAGCACGGGTCGCGGGCATCCTTCAGCGCGGACGGGTCGAGGTCCTATGGCGGCGGGAATGGAGTTTTGCCTGCTCGGACCGCTGGTTGTGCGTTTCGACGGGGTCGTGATGCCGGTCCAGCCCGGCAAGCAGCGGGCGATGCTCGCGGCACTGCTGCTGAACGCTGGCCAGGTGGTGCCGCTGGAGCAGATGATCGAGGCCCTGTGGGGAACCGCGCCGCCGCCTTCCGCGCGGGTGAGCGTGCGGAACTACGTCAAGCGGCTGCGGCAGGCACTGGGCGACACCGGCCGGGCCCGGATCAGCACGCAGCCCCGCGGCTACCTGATCAGCGTGGCGGCGGGCGAGCTGGACGTGACCCCGTTCGCCGAACTGGCCGGAAGGGCGCAGGCCGCGGCCCGGGCGGGCTCGTGGGTCCAGGCGGCGGCCCAGGCCCGCGCGGCACTGGCGTTGTGGCGGGGCGAGCCGCTGGCGGACGTGGACTCGGAGGTGCTGGCGGCGCGGGAGGTCCCCCGGCTGGCGGAGATCCGGCTGCAGGCCCTGGAAGCGCGGATTGACGCCGACCTGCACCTGGGCCATCAGGCCGATGTGATCGCCGAGCTGCGCGGCCTCATCGCCGTTCATCCGCTGCGGGAGCACCTGCATGCCCTGCTCATGCTGGCGCTGTACCGGTCCGGCCGCCAGGGCGAGGCGCTGGCCGCCTACCAGCGGGCCCGGCTGGTTCTCGTTGCGGAGCTTGGCATTGAACCGGGAACCGGGCTGCGCGGGCTGCACCAGCGGATACTTACCGCCGATCCCGCCCTGGCGGTCCCGGAGGCCGGGCCGCCCGCGGCGGGCGGCCCCGGGCCGGTTGTCCCGCGGCAGCTGCCGGCCCCGGTGGCGCATTTCGCGGGCCGGTCCGGTGAGCTGGCGGCGTTAACCGGCCTGCTGGATCAATCCGGCCGGGAGGCGCCCGGGACGGTGGTGATCTCGGCCATCGGCGGGACCGGCGGGGTCGGCAAGACCGCGCTGGCGGTGCACTGGGCGCACCAGGTTGCGGAGCGGTTCCCCGACGGGCAGCTGTATGTGAACCTGCGCGGCTTCGGGCCCTCCGATCCGGTGCCGCCGGCCGCCGCGCTGCACGGGTTCCTGGACGCCCTGCACGTCCCGGCGGGGCAGCTCCCGGGCGACTTTGCGGGGCAGCAATCGCTGTACCGCAGCCTGCTGGCCGACCGCACCGTGCTCATCGTGCTGGACAACGCCCGGGACGGCGATCAGGTCCGCCCGCTGCTGCCCGGCTCGCCGGGCAGCATGGTGGTGGTGACCAGCCGCAACGAGCTGGCCGGGCTGGCCGCCGCCGAAGGCGCACGGCCCCTCAACCTGGACGTGTTCACCGACGCGGAGGCCCACGAACTGCTGGCCCGGCGGATTGGCCCGGCGCGATTGGCCGCGGAACCGGGGGCGGCCACCGAGCTGACGGCGCTGTGCGCGCGGCTGCCGCTGGCGCTGGCCATCACGGCCGCCCGGGCCAGTGCCCGGCCCGGCTTCACGATGGCCGCGATCGCCGACGAGTTGCGCGATGCCCGCAGTCGGCTGGACGCGCTGGCCACCGGGGAGCAGGCCACCGACCTACGGGCCGTATTCTCCTGGTCCTACCGCAGCCTGCAGGCCCCCGCCGCACGGATGTTCCGGCTGCTCGGCCTGCATCCCGGTCCCGACATCGCCGCCCCCGCCGCAGCCAGCCTGGCCGCCCTCACGTCTGACCAGGCGCGTGGGCTGCTCCGCGAGCTCACCCGCTGCCACCTGCTCGCCGAACCCGCGCCCGGCCGCTATGTCCTGCACGACCTGCTCCGCGCCTACGCCACCGAGCAAGCCCAGGCCGAGGACGGCGAGCCCGACTGCCGCACGGCCATCCACCGGATGCTCGACCACTACCTGCACACCGGCTATGCCGCCAGCCGCGCACTGTACCCAGCCCGTGACCTGCTACCCCTCTGCGAGCAGCAGCCGACCGCAGAGCCGGAGCGCATCACGGGCCATGACCCGGCCCTGGCCTGGCTGAAGGCCGAGCATCGCGTGCTGCTGAACGTCATCACCCAGGCCGCGCGCGACGGGTTTGACAGCCACGCCCAGGAACTCACCGAGACCATGGCGACCTACCTCGACCGGCATAGCCACTGGCACGACTGTCTTACCTCCCAGCACACCGCGCTGGCGGCCGCGCAGCGCATGGCGGATCCCGCCGGGCAGGCCCGCGCCCACCGCTACATCGGCCGCGCGTATGTCCGGCTCCGGAGTTACCAGGAGGGTTACCGCCACCTGACCCGCGCCATGGAGCTGTACCAGGATCTCGGTGATCACCTCGGCCAGGCCCGCAGCCACCTCGCCATCGCTCTCGCGGCCGGCGGCGAAGGCCGTCACCGGGCGGCACTGCGGCACGCCCAGCGAGCCCTCCCGCACTACGTGATCGCCGGGCACCAGGTCGGCCAGGCGACCGCCCTGACGGAGATCGGCTGGCATCACTGCCAAGCTGGCCAGCCCCAGCAGGCACTCATCCCCGGCCAGCGCGGACTGGACCTCAACCGCGAACTCGGCAACCGCGACGGCGAGGCTGAGGGATGGATCTGCCTCGGCTACGCCTACCACCACCTGGCCCGGCACAATGAGGCGATCAGCTGCTACCAGCAAGCCCTGGGCCTGCTCAGCGAACTCGGCCACACCTACCACCAGGCCACTGTCCTTAACTACCTCGGCGACACCCACCGCGTAGCCGGAAACCCGCGCACCGCCCGGGAGACCTGGCTGGCGGCCCTGGCCATCCTCGACGACCTCCATCATCCGGACGCCGACCAGGTCCGGGCTAAGCTCCACGAGATCGACGCCGTGCCGCCCGGATGATCGATCGGAGCATCCCGCCTCGCCATCCACCTTTAACGAGATATATCTTGTGCGCCAAAGCCAGCGCGTTATATCGTGTTTGCCGACCAGCCCGCCCGGCAGCAGACCGATGAGTTCCCTGGGCAGGGCAGGTCTCAATGACGGGGTGCATGTCCGGCGCCGCCGAGGGCGTGGCTAACCGGACTGCCGACGGTAGGAGGATCCGATGCGAAAAGCCCGCGCGATGGTCAGTGTCCCGAGCGGGCGCCGGGCCAAGTGGGTTGTCCTGGTTCTGTGGATCATCATCCTGGCCGTGGCCGGCCCGCTGGCCGGCAAGCTGATGGGCGCCGAGCATAACGATGCGAAGTCCTGGCTGCCCGCCAAGGCGGAGTCCACGAGGGTCCTGGACCTGCAGTCACGATTCCAGTCACCCAACGTGTTCCCCGCCGTGGTGGTCTATGACCGGCCGGCTGGGCTGACCGCGGCCGACCGGGCGAAGGCCGCGTCCGACGCGGAGAAGTTCAAGGCCATCACCGGCGTGGTGCCCGGCCAGGTCTCCGGCCCGTTCTTCGCCCCGGACGGCCAGGCGATCGAGACCGTCATCCCGGTCAACCTGGGCAAGAACGGCTGGAACCTGGCGGGCTCGACGGCTGATGCCATCCGCGGCATCGCGCAATCGAACGGGTCGGACCTGGCTGTGCACATCACCGGCCCGCTGGGCACCGCGGCGGACTCGGCCAAGTCTTTCAAGGGGATCAACGGCACGCTGCTGCTCGGCACCCTGGCCGTCGTCATTGTGCTGCTGCTGATCACCTACCGCAGCCCGATCCTGTGGCTGCTGCCGGTGATCTCGGCGGGCGTGGCGCTGGCCAGCGCCGAGGCGCTGATCTACCTGCTGGCCGCGCACGCCGGCCTGACCGTCAACGGGCAGAGCGCGGGCATCCTGGACGTGCTGGTCTTCGGCGCCGGGACGGACTATGCGCTGCTGCTGACGGCCAGGTACCGCGAGGAGTTGCGTCGCCACGAGGACCGGCATGAGGCGATGGCGGTCGCGCTGCGCCGGGCCGGCCCGGCGGTGATCGCCAGCGCCGGGACGGTCATCGTCAGCCTGCTGGCCCTGCTGATCGCGGAACTCAACTCGACCAAGGGCCTGGGCCCTGTCCTGGCCATCGGCGTCGGCGTTGCCCTGCTCGCGATGATGACGCTGCTGCCGGCCCTGCTGGTGATCGTCGGCCGGTGGATCTTCTGGCCGGTCCGGCCCGGGTACGGCTCGGCCGAGCCGACCTCGCGCGGCATCTGGGCCCGCGTGGGCCGCGGCATCGCCACCCGGCCGCGGGTCGTCTGGGTGAGCACGGCGGTCGTGCTCGGGGCCATGGCGCTCGGCCTCACCGGCCTGAAGGCCAGCGGGCTGACCAACGCCCAGTCCTTCCGCGGTCACCCCGACTCGGTAACCGGGCAGACCGTGCTGGACCAGCACTTCGCCGGCGGCGGCGGGCAGCCGGTGGTGGTCGTGGGCAACCCGGCGGCAACGGCCCGGCTGGATTCGGTATTCAAGGCCACCCCGGGCATCACCGGCGTGACGCCTCCGGTGACCCGGGCGGGCCACGTCTACCTGCAGGGGACGCTGACCACGGCGCCGGACAGCAAGGCGGCCTACGCCACCCTTGACCGGGTCCGGACGGCCGTGCACGCGGTTCCCGGCGCTGACGCGCTGGTCGGCGGCAACACCGCGATCAACCTCGACGTCCAGCGCGCCGCGGCGCATGACCGGAACGTGATCATCCCGGTCGTCCTCCTGGTCGTATTCGTCATCCTGGCCCTGCTGCTGCGGGCGGTGATCGCCCCCCTGATGCTGGTCGTCACCGTGGTGCTGTCGTTCGCCGCCGCACTGGGCGTCAGCTCGCTCATGTTCAACGACGTGTTCAAGTTCGGCGGCGCGGACACGTCCTTCCCGCTGTTCGTGTTCGTGTTCCTGGTCGCCCTGGGCATCGACTACAACATCTTCCTGATGACCCGGGTGCGCGAGGAAGCCACCCGGCACGGTTCCCGCCGCGGCGCGCTCACCGGGCTGGCGGCCACCGGCGGGGTGATCACCTCGGCCGGCGCGGTGCTGGCGGGCACCTTCGCCGTCCTGGGCACGCTTCCGGTCACCTTCCTGACCGAGCTCGGCTTCGCGGTCGCGTTCGGCGTGCTCCTCGACACCATCGTCGTCCGCTCGGTGCTGGTCACCGCGCTCAACCTGGACCTGGGCCGATGGCTATGGTGGCCGAGCCGCCTGGCGCGCGACCGGTCGCACGAGGAGGAAGCCACGGCCGCCGGGCAGCCCGCAGAGGTCAGCTGACGGCCGGCTGCTGGCCGGCGCCCATGCCGCCGGCCAGCAGCCGCCCTGGTCCCGGGTCAGTCCGGCGGACTGACCCGCTCGGCGGGCTGCTGCCCGGCGGCCGGCGAGATGCCATGCTCATGCCCGGTCCGCACGCCCGTCTCGGGGACTCGCTGCCGGGCGCTGCGGCTCAGCATGGCCAGCTCGTCGACCAGGCGGCGGGCCTCATCACCGGGGCGATCGCGGAACTCGGCCCTGACGTCCCGGCCCGCAGCGTCGACATGGACGGTGGCCAGCCCGAGTCGCCGCTGGACCGGCCCTTCCACCAGCCGCACGCTCTGCGTCTTCTCCAGCGGCAGCCAGGTGGTGAACCTCCTGAGCCGCCCGGTGACCGCCATGGCCGTGGCGGCGTCGTGGCCCGAGGCCAGGAAGTGGTAGCTGAGCGGGGCCTTCCCGCGGGCCCGGCGGGGCGGCCGCCGCAGCGCGGGCTCGCTGGCGCCGAGCACGGTCCGCATGAGCTGGCGGCCGACGTCCTGGCCGCCGACCGGCAGCAGGGTCATCCGCATCCGGCGGCTGCCGTCGGCGCGGTCCCGGCCTGGCGAGCCGGCCACGTCGATCTCCAGCCGGCACCAGCCGAGTGGCCGCCACAGCAGTGGCTCAACCATCCTTACCGCCTGCACGCGACGGCCCGGGATGGTCTCGGCCACCGTGCTGAGCAGCCCGCGGCGGATCCGGATCCCGTCCGGCGACTCGGCCACCGTGAAGCCATACTGGCTGGCCAGCCGTCGCCACACGAGCGGGCCCAGCGCGATCAGCCACACAGCGAGCGTGCCACCCGAGGCGGCCAGCGCCTGCGGCACTTCCAGGGCCACCACGACTTCCGCGATCATCAGCAGGATCACCAGGCTCGCGCTGGACAGCACCACAGAGCCCACCAGGCGGCCGTTCGGCACGGTCACCAGCACCCGCTCGGCCGGCTCGGGCGTGGCTGGGTCCAGGCCGTGGTGCGCGGCCAGCAACCGCGCCCTCAGCTCCAGGGCGGCCTGTTCCGGCAGGTAGGCGAGGCGCCCGTCGGCGTGGCTGGAACCGGCCAGCCGGACCCGCAGTTCGGCCAGCCCGAGTGCGCGGGCCAGGAACGGCCGCGCCACATCCACGGCCTGGATCCGGGCCACCGGCAGTTGCCGGGAGTCGCGGCGCAGCAGGCCGGTCTCGATGCGCAGGGTGGGCCCGTCCAGCCGCCAGCGGGTGACGAGCCAGTTGACGACGGCCGCGACGGCGGCGGCCACCGGCACGGCGATCTCATAGACGTGCGACCCGCCGCTGCCCAGTCCCTGCGATGCGGAGAAGGCGACCAGGGCGAGGACCGCCAGCAGGCCCCGTCCCGAGCGCACCACCGGCGACAGCGGGTGCAGCCGGTGCCAGGTCTCGCCCGCCAGCGGCTCGTCGCTCACAGTCCGGCAGCCTTGGCCTCGCCGAGCGCGGCCAGCCGGTCCCGCAGCCGCGCGGCCTCGTCCCGCTCGAGCCCCGGGATGCGGGCGTCGCTGGCCGCGGCGGCCGTGTGCAGCTTGAGGGTGGCCAGCCGGTACGCGCGCTCGACCGGGCCCGCCGTCACGTCGACGAACTGCATCCGGCCGTAGGGAACCACCGACAGGCGCCGGATCAAGACCCCCCGCGACACGAGAAGATCCTCATCCCGCTCCTGGTAGGTCCAGGCCCGGAAGCGGTTGCGGACAAACCACAAGGCGACGAGCCCGCCCAGGGCCACGGCCACCGCCACGGCCGCCCCGGTGAGCGCACTCGACAGCAGCGCGGCCCCGACGCCGGCCAGCGCAGCGAGAAGCCCGGCCACCACGGCCACTTCGGCGCGGCGCATGTGCCACAGCCGGGGAGAGGGGGATTTCGTCACGGAACCCGCGGAGCCGGACATGGCCAAACGCTACCGCCCCCCGCGGGCTCCATCAAACACGGCCGGACGTCTACCCTGCTGGTGTGCCGGGCAGCGAGGACCCGGCCCCAGGGTCCGGAGCGCAGGGTGAGCAAAAACGCGAGCATCCCGGCGAATGTAGGTGACGCCGTCACGGCTGAGGCGATCGCCTCGGTGGAGCCCATCATCCGCCCGTATGTTCGGCGGACCCCGGTCATCGCGGTCGACCGCCTGGACTTCGGCCTGCCACCGGGGCCGCTCGTGCTGAAGCTGGAGCACTTGCAGCACACGGGGTCATTCAAGGCCCGGGGCGCGTTCGCCAACCTGCTGCTCCGGACGGTCCCGGGCGCCGGGGTGGTGGCTGCCTCCGGCGGCAACCATGGCGCGGCGGTGGCCTACGCCGCCCGGGCGGTCGGCGTGCCCGCCCGGATCTTCGTGCCGACCGTCTCCTCGCCGGCCAAGATCGCCCGTATTCGCGGGTACGGGGCCGACCTCGTCGTCGGGGGCGCCACCTATACCGACGCGCTCGAAGCCAGCCAGGCCTGGGCGGCGTCCTCCGGTGCGCTGCAGGTGCATGCCTACGACCAGATCGAGACGATCCTCGGCGCGGGCTCGCTGGCGCTCGAGCTTCAGCAGCAGGTTCCGGGGGCCACTACCGTGCTGGCCGGTGTCGGCGGCGGCGGCTTGCTGAGTGGCATCGCAGCCGGCTACGCAGGCCGCGCCAGCGTCATCGGGGTCGAGCCGGCCGGCGCGCCGACGCTGACCAGGGCGCTGCAGGCCGGCTGCCCGGTGGACGCCGAGACGGGCAGCGTGGCGATCGACTCGCTGGCCCCACGCCGGGTCGGCGAGCAGACGTTCGCGGTGATCTCGGCCCTGGTGCACCAGGTCCTGCTGGTGAGCGACGACGCGATCCGCCGCGCCCAGGACCTGCTCTGGGAAACGCTGCGGCTGGTCGGCGAGCCAGGCGGGTGCGCCGCTCTGGCCGCCGTGCTGTCCGGCGAGTACTCCCCCGGGCCCGACGAGATCATCACCGTGGTCATCAGCGGGGCGAACACCACAGCGGTGGATTTTGGCCGTGAGGGCGGGTCGTAGGTCTTCAGGGGTTCAACCGCGCTACCCCGCAGCCAGCCGGCTCAGGGCCGCGGCCCGGTCCACGCCCAGGGCTTCCAGCAGTGCGGCGGCCGGGTCGGGACGCCGCCGGGTGAGCAGCGCGAACAGCAGATGGCGCGCCGCAATGGACCGGGCCTTGGCCCCACGAGCCTCGTCGAGGCTGACCTTGAGGGTCTCCCTGGCGCCCGAGGTGAGCGGCGGGCGGCGGCGGGTGTGCATCGGCGGCGCGAGACTGCGCCCGCCCAGGTCGATGCCGATGGCGGCGAGAGCGGTCCGGTCGAGGGTGTCGGAGGCGGCCCGGGCGGCCTCCAGGTCAACGCTCAGGACCTCGGACGCCAGCGACTCAGGCTCACGCAGCAGCCCCAGCAGCAGGTGATCCGTCCCGATCCGCCGGTCGCCGCGGCGCTGGGCCTCATCCAGCGCGGACACCATCATCTGCCTGGCGTCGTCACCAAATCGCTCGAACATCGCCCGTCCTCACTTCCCGTACTTTGCGTGCACCGACTGTCGCGACACCCCGAGGGCGTCCCCGATCTGCTCCCATGACCAGCCCTGCTCCCGGGCCAGCGCAACGTAGCTGGCCTCTACCTGCTCGGCCAGCCGGTGCAGGGCCCCGACCGCCCGCAGGCCGACCGCCGGGTCGCCCGACTGGATGCTCGCGGTGAGCTCGCTATCGGCCATGCCTGTCAGGCTAGACTGACAGCCGGATAGTGTCAATCCAGACTGACAAGCGGCGCGCGTATCGGGTGCCGGCTTCATGCCATCCGCGGTATGTTCCCCGGCCGGTGGTACGGCGGTACCTGTGGGGGGTCCTGTCAGTACCTGGAACGACAAGCTCTCCCTCACCGGCCCGGTGCCGGCTTTCCTGGGTAGTGACGGGCCGCGGGAAACGCCGGCCGTCGGCGCGGCACGGGCGGCGACCATCAAGCTCGTGCCGGGCAGCCCGGCACGAGGAGGAGGCTGAACGTGGAGTTCCTGCCGAAACAGCCCAGCGTGAAGGCCCCGGCGGAGTCGTTCACCGGTGACGCCTGGTACGACGTCATCGCTCAGGGAAAGGAACCGTCCCGGATCCGGGTCAACGTGGTGCGGTTCGCCCCCGGCGCCCGCAACGCGTGGCATTCGCATGCCCGGGGGCAAACGCTGCACGTGATCGAGGGGGCCGGCCTGATCCAGTCCCGCGGCGGCGGGGTCACCGTGATTCACCCCGGTGACACGATCTGGGCGCCGCCGGGCGAATGGCACTGGCACGGCGCCACCCCGGATCGCTTCATGACCCACCTCGCCATGTGGGAAGGCCCCGGCGAAGGGCAGGGGCCGGAAACCGAATGGGGCGCCCAGGTCACCGACACCGAATACAACAATCGCTAGGAGGACCCGGAATGGAGCACCGACTGCTCGGCCGCACGGGCGTCTCGGTCAGCAAGCTATGCCTGGGCGCCATGATGTTCGGCGAGTGGGGCACCAGGGACCACGACGAGAGCTCTCGAACAGCTCCTGGCCGACGGCCAGGTGCGGGCGATCGGGGTCTCCAACTTCATGCCCGAGCACCTCACGGAACTGCTGGAGCGCACCGAGATCGTGCCCGCGGTAAACCAGGTCGAGCTGCACCCGTACTTCACGCAGCCCGGCGTGCAGAAGGCGGACGCGGAGCACAGCATCCTGACCCAGGCCTGGTCGCCGATCGGCGGCATCACGTTCTACCGTGGCAGCGGGAAGAGCACCCTGCAGGACCCGGTGATCCTCGCCATCGCCAGGGCCCACGGCAAGACCGCAGCCCAGGTGATGCTGCGCTGGCACCTCCAGGGAGGCCGCTCGGTCATCCCCAAGTCGGTACGGCCCGAGCGGATCGCCGAGAACTTCGACGTGTTCGGCTTCGACCTCACCGCCGATGAGCTGGCCGCGCTCGACGCCCTCGACACCGGCGTGCGCGGCGGACTCGAGCCAGCCTCGATCACCCTCGAGAAGTTCGGCAGGCCGATCCCCGAAGCCTGAGCGCGAGACCGCCTTACCTGCGGAGGCGGGCTCGGCCAGCTACCGGCCGCCGATGTCCTCGCTCCAGACCTCCGGATACCGTTCCTGAAATTCCCGCATCACGGAAACACAGCGCTCATCACGCAGCAGTACGACATCTACTCCCCGGCCGGCCAGGAAATCGAGGTCTCCCGGGAATGTCTCGGCCTCCCCGACGACGACCCGGGGGATCTGGAAGAGCAGGATGGCGCCGGTGCACATCTGGCACGGCGAGAGCGTCGTATATAGCGTCATGTCCTGATAGGAGGGCTGCCGGCCCGCGTTCCTGAGGCAGGCGATCTCGCCATGGGCGACCGGGTCGCCGCGCTGCACCCGCTCATTGTGCCCGGCGGCGATGATGGACCCGCCGGCGGCGAGGACCGCGCCGACCGGGACCCCCCGGGCATCCAGGCTGGCCCGCGCCTGCGCGAGCGCGGCATCCATCATTTCCTGGTCCACCGCGGTGGGCTGCCCGCTCGTCATGCCGACGAGAGTACCGGGACCGCCCGCCGAAGGGGGCAGCTGGCCGCCAGGAGTCACATGGCGTGGGTGCGGGCCAGCACCGCGGCGACCCGGCGGGCAAGTTCACGAGGGCTGAACGGCTTCAGGATGTAGTCATCGGCCCCGAGGGCGAAGCCAATCTCCACATCGCTTTCCTGCGCCCTGGCCGTGAGCAGGATCACCGGCAACGTCGCCGTGCCTGGCTGTCCCCGCCATCGCTCCAGGACTTCAAGGCCGGATGGCCCGGGCATCATGATGTCGAGCAGCACGAGGTCGGGCAGCCGCTGGGCGACCGCCTGCAGGGCCTCGTCACCGTCCGTCGCCCGGCGCACCTCGTATCCCGACTTCCGCAGCTTGAAAGTGATCAGGTCGCAGACATCCGGATCATCGTCGACGACCAGCACTGTGGTCATGTTCTCCCCTGCCGATCCTGGATGACCCACCCACTCCGCTATGTATCCATAATATTACACTCAGTAATTCCCGTCGGCTCGGCCCTTTGCCGTAGCGGGGCGTCCCGCACCCTGCCGCCGCGCGCCGCGCCCCCTCCCTAGCAGTCAGTAAGTAGTCAAAGATGCCGTTGCTGGGAGGATGGACCCATGGCAGCAACTCAGGACCGGAACACCTCGGGGACGGCGGCGCGGATTCTGGATGTGGCCGAGCGACTGGTGCAGACGCGCGGGTTCAACGGCTTCAGCTACGCCGACATCTCCGCGGAGTTGCATATCACCACCGCCGCCCTGCATTACCACTTCGCCACCAAGGCAGACCTCGGTGAGGCTCTGATCATCGGCTACGCGTCCAGGTTCGCCGAGGCACTCACCGCGATCGACGCGGCCACCGCGGCGGCTCCCGCCAAGCTGGACAGCTACGCGGCCCTCTACCTGGACGTCCTGCGAAACCGGCGGATGTGCCTGTGCGGCATGCTGGCCGCCGAGTTCCAGACCCTGCCCGGGCCGATGCGGGACGCCGTGCTTCGCTTCTTCGACGAGAACGAGGCCTGGCTGGCCGGCGTGCTCGGCCAAGGCCGGGCGGACGGCAGCCTGCGGTTCGCCGGAACCACCGGCGAGGCGGCGCGGATGATCATCAGCTGCCTGGAAGGGGCGATGCTCGTCGCCCGGCCGTTCGGCGACATCAACCGGTTCCAGACCGCGGCCGCGGGCCTGCTGACCGGGCTGGCCAGCGCTGCCTTAGGCCCGGCCTGAAATGCGTCGGCCGCCCGGCCGGTCAGCTCTCACCCACGCCAAGTGCCGTGAGCACCACCAAGACGATCGTGGTGACGCCGAGAAGCCCGTGACCAAGGACGACGAACAACGGGAAATTGCGCTCCGCGGGCACGGCCAGCGTGTCGACTATGGCCGACCCGCCCGCCGGGAGGGGAGTCCGGTACACCCGGATCCAGCGGAACGCCATGGTCAGCCCCAGCACCGTCACCACCGCCAGGATGACGACCGCACCCCAGGCCAGCACACCCCGGTCAGCCAGGAGGTAGACGATCCACAGGCTGAGCCCGGCCAGGGCGAGCAGCGCGTGGCCGCTGATCACCGGCAGGGGCAGCCGGGTGGCGGTCGCGCCTCGCTCGCTGGCCTCGTTCTCGATGAGCCAGATGACGAGCAGGTAGAGCCCGCCAAAGGCAGTGATGACCCAGCTGATCAAGGCGGCGACGCCCATTGGCTCTCTTTCCGACGGAGGATGGTTCGCGGTCGAGCCCCCGCCGGGCAGCATTAGGTCAGGCGTATCGGCGGGGGGACCAAACGCGGTTTCCATTCCCTGGTACGGACGCGTACCGACCTGCGGTTCACCGCAGGGAGCCGGAACCGTATCACCGGACGAACGTGGCGTAAAGCAGGTACGCATTCAAAACGATGATCATGGAGACAATGCACACGGTTGCGGCCGTGGTGACCCGGTGATTTACCAACGGGCCCATGATGTCCGCGCGGGAGGTAAGTTTCACGAGCGGCACCAGCGCGAACGGGATTCCGAAAGAGAGCACGACCTGCGAGACGACCAGGCTGCCGGTGGGCGGCAGCCCGAGCTCGAGCACCACGAGCGCCGGCAGCATGGTCAGCCCGCGGCGGACGAACAACGGGATCCGGCGGCCGATGAAGCCCTGCATGACCACCTGGCCCGCGTACGTTCCCACGCTGGAGGAGGACAGCCCGGAGGCGAGCAGCGCGACCGCGAACATCAGCGCGGCCCCGCCGCCGACCAGGCGGCCGAGCCCGGCGTGCGCGGCCTCGATCGTCTCGGTGTGCGCGCCGCCGGTGCGCCTGGCCAGCGACGCGGCGACGAACAGCATCGACAGGTTGATCAGGCCCGCCGCACCCAGCGCGATCAGCACGTCGAGCCGCTGGAAGCGCAGCAGCTCCCGGCGCTCGCCATCGTCGGCGCAGGACACCCGGGACTTGGTCAGCGCCGAGTGCAGGTAGACGACATGCGGCATGACCGTCGCGCCGATGATGCCCGCCACGAGCAGCACGCTGCCGTTGCCGGCGAAGTTCGGGACGAGCCCGGCCGCGATGCCCCGGCCCGACGGTCCCACCGCGGCCAGGTCATAAGCGAACCCGAGGAAGACGATGCCGAGCAGGCCGCCGATGGCCAGCTCGAAGCGACGATAGCCACGCTGCTCCAGGGCCAGGATGGCGAACGCGACCACGGCAGTTATCGGCCCGGCCGCCCGCAGCGGCACGTGGAACAGCAGGTTCAAGCCGATTGCGGCCCCCACGAACTCAGCCAGGTCGGTGGCCATGGCAATGAGCTCCGCCTGCACCCACAGACCATAGGACACCGCCCGCGGCAGATGCTCGCGGCACAATTCCGGCAGGTCACGCCCGGTAGCGACGCCAATCTTGGCGGAAAGGTACTGCACCAGCATGGCCATCAGGTTGGCGGCCACAATGACCCAGGCCAGCGAATAGCCGAACCGCGCCGCCGCGAAATTCGTGGCGAAATTCCCTGGGTCAATGTACGCGACCGCAGCGACGAATGCCGGGCCCAGCAGTGCCACGACCCCGCGCGCCCGGCCCCGCGAACGCAGCAGCCGCAGCCCGCTGGGGCCAGGGCCGCCCAGTGCCCCGAGCACGGGGCTGCCTGGCGGCTCCGTCCCTGGACGGCCCGGAGGCTCCTCTCCTGGGCTACCCGGGGGCTCCGGTCCGGTCGACCGCGGCAGCTGCAGCGCCGAGTCCCCAGACGGCGGCCCCAACCTTAGCCAACCGACGGGCCGAGCCCGAGTGACTGAGGCGTGCTGGAGTCAGGAGAAGGCTGGTTCAGGCCCTCGTCCAGCGGGCCGAACTCGGTCATCAGCGCGGCGCTGCCGCCCCACGGCGTCTGCTCCTCGGCGATCAGGGTGTTCGTGGTAAGCAGCAGCCCGGCCACCGAGGCGCCGTTCTGCAACGCCGACCGCGCGACGCGCAACGGGTCAATGATGCCCATCTCGATCATGTTACCGAAGCGTCCCTGCAGCGCGTCGAACCCTTCGTCCGGCCCCATCTGCTGCATCCGGGCCACGACCTCCTCGCCGGAGTAGCCCGCGTTGGCGGCGATGAGGTAGGCAGGCGCGGTGAGCACCCGGCGCACGATCTCCGCGCCGGTGGCATAGTCACCAGTAACCTGCATGTCATCCAGCGCCCCCTCAGCATGCATCAGCGCGGCCCCACCACCAGCGACGATACCCTCGGCCATGGCCGCCCTGGTCGCGGACAGCGCGTCTTCGACCCGGTGCTGCAGCTCCTTCAGCTCGGCGTTGGTGGGGGCGCCCACCCTGATCACCGCGACCTTGCCGGACAGGGACCCGATCCGCTCGGAGAGCACGTCCTCGTCGATCCCGAAGGTGGCCCGTTCCATCTCCGCGCGCAGCTGGGACACCCGGAACTCGATGGCGTCGGCCGAGCCGCTGCCACCGATGATGGCGGTCCGTTCCGCGTTGACCCGCACCTGCGAGGCCCGGCCCAGCTGATCGACGGTCATCGTCTCCAGGCTGAACCCGGAGTGCTTGCTGAAGACCGCACCGCCGGTGATCGTCGCGATGTCCTCCAGTTTGTGCAGCCGCCGGTCGCCGAACCCGGGGGCGCGCACCGCGACGCACTGGAAGATCCCGTTGACATGGTTGTGCACGAGCATGCTCAGCGCCGAGCCCTCAACGTTCTCGGCCAGGATGACCAGCGGGCGCGGGGCCCGCATGATCTTGTCGAGCAGCGGCATCAGCTGCTGCACCTTGGAGATCTTCTCGCTGCACAGCAGGATGTAGGGGTCGTCGACGATCGCTTCCAGGCTGGCCGGGTTGGTCACCATGTACGGCGACATGTACCCGTTGTCGAACTCGAAGCCCTCCACGAAATCGACGCTCATCCCATGGGCGGCCGACTCCTCCACCGTGACAATGCCGCCGTCGCCGACGGTGTGCAGCGCCTTGGCGATGACCGCGCCCACCGTGTCGTCGTCGTTGGCCGAGATCGCGGCCACCCGGGCGTAGTCATCCTCGGTGACCACCGGGTGCGCGACGCCCTGCAGGTGGCTGACGAGCCGCCCGACGGCCAGGTCGATGCCCCGCTTGACCAGGACCGGGTTGGCGCCGCTGTTGATCGACTTCATCCCCTCCCTGACGATGGCCTGGGCGATCACGGTCGCCGTGGTCGTGCCGTCACCAACGATGTCGTTGGTCTTGATCGCGGCTTCCTTGACCAGCTGGGCACCCATGTTCTCGAACTGGTTCTTCAGGTGGATCTCTCGCGCGATCGTCACGCCGTCGTTGGTGACCACCGGCGATCCGGTGATTTTCTCCAGGATGACGTTGCGGCCCTTGGGCCCGAGCGTCGACTTAACGGCCTCGGCCAGCTGGTCGACGCCGGCCAGCAGCAGGTCGCGAGCTTCCGCACCGAAACGCAGTTCCTTGGCCATTGGTCCTCCTCGGACTTTCGGTGTCTGAAGGGTTAGTGGGTGTCTAGGTGTGTCACAACAGCTAAGGGACGAGGATGGCCCGGCCGCGAACCCGGCCCGCGTCGAGGTCGGCGAGCGCGTCAGCGGCCGCGTCCAGCGGGTAGGTCCTGGTGTGCAGGGTGACTTTGCCGGTTTGCGCCAGCACCATGAGCTCGGCGAGCTCGTTGTAGGTCCCGACGATGTTCCCGATGATGTTCCGCTCGGTCGAGATGATGTCCAGGGTCGGGATGTGCAGCTCGCCGCCGTAGCCGATGACGTAGTACGAGCCCGCCGGGCGGGTCATCGCGAACCCGTCGTTCTCGGCACCCTGCTCGGCCACGAAGTCGAGCACCACGTCCGCGCCGCCGCCGGTCAGCTCCTTGACCGCGTCGACCTGGCTGCCGTCCGCCACCACGGTGTGCTGCGCGCCCAGCTGCTCGGCGAGCTTGAGCGCATCGGGGTTGCGGTCAACGACGATGATCCTGGTCGCCGTGAGCGCCGCCAGGCACTGGATGCCGATGTTGCCGAGCCCGCCCGCGCCGATCAGCACGCAGGCGGTGCCGGGATACAGCAGCGGGATGGCCTTGCGGACGGCATGGTAGGCGGTGATGCCCGCGTCAGCGAGGGCCGCGACATCCTCCGGCCTGGTCTGCGGGTCAAGCTTGACGCAGGTGCGCGCCGAGGTGAGCAGGTATTCGGCCATGCCGCCATCGGTGCTCAGGCCCGGGAAGCTGTTGGCCACGCAGTGCATGTCATCGCCGGCCCGGCAGGCCCGGCACAGCCCGCAGGTGGGCGTGGGGTGCAGGATCACCGTGTCCCCCACGGCCACGTTGGTGACGGCGGACCCGACTTCATGCACCCAGCCCGCGTTCTCGTGGCCCAGGATGTACGGCAGCGGCGTGCCCATCGCCGCGTCCCACTGGCCCTCGATGATGTGCAGGTCGGTGCGGCAGACTCCCGCGCCGCCGATCTTCACGATGACATCGAGCGGACCAGTGATGGCCGGCTCTGGTACCTCATCGATCACAGGCTGCTGGTGAAACGCGTGCAACCGGACGGCCTTCACTAGTCCTCCTCGCCTAGTCCCTGTTCACCGAAGCCAGGGGCGTCGTACCTGTGCCGCAGCATGCCCCGGCAGATGCTGCCGTTTGCCTCGATACTGACCCTGGTCAGCCGGGCGCGCCCCAGGTGCAGCCGCATCGAGTCCGCGCCCACCGGTTCGCCGGTCTTCGGATCGATCAGCAGCAGCGCGCCGTCGCCTGCGGGCAGGCCCAGTTCCGCCCGCCGTTCGCGCAGCCGCTGAAGGGCGCGGGAGTGCGGTACCTCACCGAGAGTCAGCGTCGGCAGGCGGGCCGGATCGGTTCCCGCGGCCAGCAGCGGCCGGCACACCTGATCCGTGCCGGCCATGACCGCCTTGCGCAGGAAGTCGGCGCGCAGCTCGTGCAGCTCGCCGACCGCCTCACCGTCGAACGACCGGGCGAAGCCCGCGTGCGCGGCCACGCCACCGTTGATCGCATCCGAAGCGAAATGATCTTCGAGTACCACCTCAGCGCGACGCACGCCCGGGATGGCCGACACCACGTCGTAGGCGTCGGCCACCATCAGGAACGCGAAGTTGGGCGCGCAGAAGTACGTCGGCAGCCGCAGCCGGACCTCCGCATCGCCGTCCGCGGAAACGGTGCACGAGGCCACGAAGCCGAGCGAGGTTATCGGCTCGTCCAGCTCCGGGTCGCGCACCGCCTCCAAGGCGGCGAGCACGGCGGGAGGCTCGGGCCGCGGGGGTCCGGGGGCCTCCCCCGGGGGGACCCTGCGCCCCCCCGGGCCAGTACCCCGTGACGGGGCGATGGCGGGTGTGGTCATGCCCTCTCGACCAGCTGCGCGTCATCCTGCGCGGCGGGGGTTCCCTCGCCGGCATCCAGCCGGTACTCGGCAGGCACCTCGATGTCGTACAGCTTGGCCGCGTTCAGGCCGAGGATCTTCTTCTTGCCCGCGGTGCCCAGCCTCGGGTAGTCCGAGAACTCGTCACTGGGGTAATCCCAGTCGACGAAGCCCTCGATCTGCCACTTGGGCTCCCAGATCCCGTAGTCGCTGCCGAAGGTCATCTTGTCTTCGCCGACCCAGAACAGCAGTTCGCCCATGACCTTGGCGAAGAACTTCGGCCTCGCGTGCATGAGGCCGCCGATGACCACCGACAGGCCCGCGTACACGTTGGGCTCCTGCGTCGCCATGAAGCAGAAGTCCTCGATCCGCGGCAGGCCGACATGCTCCACGATGAAGTTCAGCTCCGGGAAGTCCGTCGCCGCGTGGTCCACGTCCGACACGTCGAAGGCGTCCTTGTCCAGCGGCCAGATCGTCGGGCCCTTGTGCACGTGGATGTTCTTGATGCCGAGCTCCTGGGCCCGCTCCAGGTAGCGGTAGGCGATGGGGTCGCTCAGCTTGTAGCCCCGCGAGCCGTTGTTCCACTCGGCGGTGTACAGCTTGACGCCCGTGGAGCCGTACCGTTCGACGTTGCGGGCCAGCTCCTTGAGGCCCTCGTCGCCGTCGCGCGGGTCGAACCGGGTGTTGGCGATGAACTTGCCCGGGTGCTTCTCCCCCAGGGCCGCGTTGCGCTCGGTGGTGTTGAAGCCGCCCTCGTACCACTCCTTGAGGTAGGTGGGCTGGAAGACCGCGACGTCCACGTAGCCGTCCTCGAAGACGTCCTTCATCAGGTCATCCTCGGTGTAGGACATGAACTTCTCGATCGGCCAGTGCGTCTCCTTGGGGCCGAGGCCCTGGTAGGCGTGGAAGCACTCGATCCAGCCCTTGGCGTAGTGTTCCGCGCCCTTGACCCAGACCTCCGGTCCGGCCTGCCAGTAGTGCATGTGCGAATCGACGATGAAGTACTTCTCGCCGTCCTTCTCGTACAAGGCTCTGCGCCTCCTTCAGGGGTTCCCGATCTTTGTGGTGCGCCGGCCGCCCGCGCCCCGGAAGGAACCGCCGGGGCGCGGGCGGCGATGAGGTTAGTTCCGGGCGGTGAGGTCGAAGCCGATGAACTCGGCCGCGTCCTCCGGGTTGGCGAACATGATCGTCCGGTCGTCCTCGTGGATCATCCGGCCGTAGTGCGTCGACATGTTCTCCTCGAACTCGGCGGCGTCGAAGAAGCCGGGCTCCTCGCCGAGCGCCTCGGAGATCTCGTCGTAGACGAAGTCCATCCGGCCGATCGCGTCGACCCGGATCATCGAGGGCAGCGCGCGCACCGTGACATTCGGCTTGGTGCTCATGACCTGGGCCACCACCGCGCCTACCTGGTTGTTCATCAGCGTAACCCCGCACTGGTTGGACGCGGTGTTGTCCGACTTGAACGGGCTTTCGGCATGGGTGTAGGTAGTCACTGCGCCAGCTCCTTCGGGGTGTCCAGGCCCAGGTCGGTCAGGATGCCGCTGAACCGGTGCTTCGCGGTGTCCAGGCCGTCCTCGAACCGGGGCGGCTTGTGGTCAGGCTGAGACCAGATCGGCTGCAGCGTGCGGGCGGCCACGATGGCCCGCGGCACCCAGGCGGCCAGCCACTGCTGCAGGATCGTCTTGTTGTGGTCGGCGAACTCGCGGTCATTGGTCAGCAGCTCGAACATCGCCGTGGTGTAGCGCAGGTCGCGCTCAGCGAAGTCGTACTCTTCGGCGCCGACGATCGTGGGCGTCACGAAGTCGCCGTTACGCGCCGCCGCGTGCTGCACCAGGTTGCTCCGGAACAGCTCGCCGACCAGCGGCTCGAAGATCACGTTGGCCGCGAAGATCGCCTCGCACCAGTCGTCGATCCCGGTGAGCTGCTCGGCGACCTTCCGGACGCCCTGCCAGGCCGGGTCCTCGTTCCAGGTCTCGATGTGCGCCGCGCCGTCGAAGCCTTCGATCTCCTCGGTCAGCGTCAGGTTGTAGAGCGCGAGGTCCTGGGCGGCCCTGATCCGGTGCATGCTGTTCACCGAGATCGCGTTGTTGTGCATGTTCGTCGGCGCCCGGCGGTTGGCGTTCGCGAAGAGATACAGCCCGAGGCCGTGGTCGACGTGCATCCAGGCGCCGACGTTGCGCTCGACGAAGCGGACCCAGTTCCGGTTCCACTGGTCGAATGCCTTGGCCTGCCGTGCGGCGTCAATGTTCTGGTTGAGCTGCCGGACGACGTTCGAGTTGTACCGGTAGAAGGTGAGTTCCCACTCCTCGTTCGGGTCGCGGAACTCGTGCCAGCCGTGCGCGGGCCAGTCATAGCCCTTGCCGCCCGATCCGGGGAAGCGCTCCGGCTCCGGCCGGTCCGACCCCCATGCCTTGAGGGCCGTCCAGTCCAGCGGATACCCGCCCCGGCCGTCGGAGAACCCGTACAGCCAGCCCTGGGCCAGGTAGTGCCTGGGGTCAGGCTGGACTTCGACCGTCACGTCCTCGTAGTGGGTCTGCTTGCGCTTCTTCGGCGTGTAGTAGTTGAACCTGCGTGCCGTCGAGTCCGGGAATTCCTTGGCGCCGGCTTCTGCGTCGGTAAAGACAGGCTTGGGCAAATCGCGTTGTTCCGAGGTTGTCATCAGGTATCTCACCTTCGAGTTTCCGCCGATGTCGCCACCGGGCTGGCCACCAGTCGAGCTGGAGTAAGTCGGGCAATTCCTCCTCACTTGTCCGGGTCAGCAGTAGTGGTGAACTTGTCGTAGTAGATGCGTTTCTCGGGCACGCCGAGCCCGGTGAGCATCGGCATCGCCGCTTCCACCATCGGCGGCGGCCCGCACACATAGGCGTGCGCACCCTTCAGATCACGTTCGTGCCGCTTCACCACGTCTGTGATCAGCCCCACCTCGCCGTCCCAGCCGTCCCCCTCGGCCGGCTCGGACAGAGCCGGCACGTAGCGGAAGCGGGGCAGCGCCTCCTCCAGTGCGCGGAGTTCCTGTTCGAAGCACAGGTCCCGGCGCCCCCGTGCGCCGTAGTAGTAGGTCGCCTTGCGGTCGATGCCGCGCTCAGCCATGGCCCGCAGCAGTGACAGGATCGGCGCCATCCCGGCCCCGCCCCCGACGAAGACCAGGTCGGTGTCGAAGCCCTCGCGCAGGGTGAAGACCCCGAACGGCCCAGTCAGGTCGAGCCGGTCGCCGACCGCGAGCTGGGTGTCCAGGAAGTGCGAGAACAGGCCGTCCGGGTAGATCTTGATGACGAACTCGAGCTGGCCGCTCTCCCGGCTGCTGGTGTTCGCCATCGAGAACGAGCGGGTGGAGTCCGTGCCGGGGACGGCGATGTCCACGTACTGCCCCGGGAAGAACTTGATCTCCTGCGGTTCCACCAGGCGCAGCACGAGGTGCCGCATGTCGTGCGTGACCGGCTCGTTGGACACCACCTCCGCCACCGCCTGCTGGATCGGCAGGCCGGAGCGGATCATGTCCTCGTCGTAGTTCATCAGCTCGATGGTGACGTCCTCGTACACGTGCGCCCGGCACAGCAGCGTGAAGCCTTCTTCCCGCTCGTAGTCGGGCAGCGCGAACGTGGAGTACTTGTCGAGCTCGATGTCCTCGCCTTCGAGAACGAACGACTTGCACGCGGAGCACTGGCCTTCCTTGCAGCCGTGCATGAGCATGATTCCCTGCTCTGCTGCGGCGCGCAGGACGTTCTGGTCCTCAGCGACCTCGATCTCGATGCCGACCGGCTCGAACCGCACGACATGCTTGTCGGCCATGGCTCCCTAGCGGACTGAGCTGTGGACTGCGGACAGGGTGGAACAGGCAGGGCGGAGGGCCAGTGGCCGGGGCCACCGGCCCTCCGCCGTGCTTGCTTACCGGGCTACCGGTCAGTCCTGCGCAGGCGCGGGACGGCCGGCCGGACCCTGGCGGATGTAGTCCGCGTGGAAGGCCTGGCGCTGCTCGGGCGTCATCTCGTTGAGCAGCACGTTCGGGCTGAGCACCGGGCCCATCTTGCGCAGGTGGTCCAGCGTCCACATCTTCTTGGGGTCAAGATCGAGATGTGGCTGCGCGACCATCGTCTTGCCGTCGTCACGCACATAGCCCATGTCGGAGACCACGTCGGCCCAGTTCCAGCCGTGGTACAGGGTCTCCCACTCGCGCTTCCCGATGAGCTGGCCCATGTTCGGGGTCTCCCGGCCCTGGTAGGTCGGCCGGAAGGCGGTCGTGTCGGTCCAGGCACATTCCTGGTGGCAGTACGTCCGGACCTGGCCGTCGACCTCTTCCATCACCATGTCCTCACGGACCAGGCACGGGACCATGCAGGTCCAGCACCGGTGCGGGTACACGTAGTCGACGCTCTCGGCCACGATCGGCAGGTGCCCGTTCGGCCGCGACAGGCGGTTGTAGTTCTCCCACCACTTGCCGTACTTGTCGTACCAGCCTGGGTACTTGTACTCGAACCACTCGAAGTCCGTATCGGTCATCGGGTCGATCCGCCAGTAGTTCGCCAGCCAGCCGGTGGCGAAGAACTGCGCGACCTCATGGACGTAGCCCTTGTTCCAGATCTGGTTCCAGGCTTCCTCGATGAGGTCGTGCGGGA
>CAYPQM010000089.1:0-28622 GCA_964412845.1 uncultured Streptosporangiaceae bacterium | reverse complement strand
CTTCGTGCTGAGCCCGGCGGTCACGCCGGGCCTGATGTCGGCCTTGATTACCACGCTGACCCGGGGCGCCTTCGCGGCAACGGTATCCACCGCCAGCTTGACCACGGCCATCACGTCGTCCCAGTCACCCTCGATGGTGGTGAACATGGCGTCGGTCCGGTTCGGCAGCCCGCTGTCACGGACCACGCGGACCGCGTCCGCGACATACTCGGCGACCCCTTCGCCCACCCCGAGCGGCGTGATTGAGAAAGCGACCAGCATCCGTGCTCCTTCCTTTCCCCGCTACTCTGCCCCCCGCGCCCCGGCCGGTCCAAACGTCAGGCAGCATGAAGAGGTGACTCAGCTCGCGGACGGTGCCCCCGGCAGCGGATCGGCGGACATGCGCCCCGGCCCGTTCACGGCGCTGGCTGACCTGGTCACCGGCGGCGGCGTGGTGATCCTGAGCGGCGCCGGCCTGTCGACCGAGTCGGGTATCCCGGACTACCGGGGCGAGACCGGGCGGGCGCGGCGGGCCGAGCCGATGACCTACCAGAGTTTCGCCGGTGCCGCCGAGGCCCGGCGGCGGTACTGGGCGCGGAGCCATCAGGGCTGGCGGCACATCGCTCGCGCCACCCCGAACGCGGGTCATCACGCGGTGGCCGAACTTGAGCGCCGCGGCCTGCTCGCTGGGATCATCACGCAAAACGTCGACGGCCTGCACCAGGCGGCCGGCGCGCAGCGGGTGGTCGAATTGCACGGTGGCCTGGACCGTGTCGTCTGCCTGGGCTGCGGCGAGCGGACGTCCCGGGAGGAACTAGACACGCGGCTGCGCGCGGCGAATCCGGGCTGGGACGCGGAGGTGAGCCAGATCAACCCGGATGGCGACGCCATCCTCGCGGATGAGCAGGTGGCGCGATTCCGTGTCGTACATTGCGAGGGCTGTGGCGGGCTGCTGAAGCCTGATGTGGTGTTCTTCGGTGAGAACGTGCCACGGCCCCGGGTGGCCGAATGCTACGCGATGGTCGAGGACGCGGACGCGCTGGTTGTTCTCGGCTCCTCGCTGACCGTGCTGTCCGGCTACCGGTTCGTCCGGCACGCGGCGAAGCTGGCGATGCCCGTCGTGATTGTCAACCGCGGGCCGACGCGGGGCGACAGCCATGCCCAGCTGACCCTCGACGCGCCGCTCGGCCGGACACTCACCGAGCTCGTCACCCGATGCGCGGCGGCGCCGGGCCGGGTCACCGGGTAGCCGGCTCGTCGCCGAGGATGCGCCCCCCCGCCGCCCGGATGAGGACGACGGCCCAGGTGCGGAAGGGGCGCCACGCCTCGGCCAGGGCGCGGAACTGGTCCGGCGACGGAGCTGCTGGCAGCCGATACAGCCGGGCCGCCAGGGCCAGCGCTTTGGGCTCGCTGACCGGCAGCACGTCGGTGAATCCAGTGCCGCGGATCACGATGAGGGCGCTGTAGAACGGGCCGATGCCCTTGATCGACTGCAGCTCCGCCATGGCCCGCTCGGGACCCTGCTCGGTGAGCAGGCCGACGTCGAGGCGGCCGTCCAGCGCTGCCTGCGCCACGCCCTGCAGCCGCCGCATCTTGTCCTCGGGAATGCCGGGGAACGACTCGACGGCCAGCAGCCGGCCAGGTGCGGGGAACGCGGCCAGCCGTGAGCCGGCCAGCTCGAAGACCCGGCCGTGCGCCGCGTTCAGCCGGTCGCGCACTTGTGCCATCTGGCCTGCCGGGCGCCGGGCGCTCAGGACTGACCAGGCGGCGGCTTCATAGGGCGAGTAGAACAGGGGCGGCCGGAGCCCGGGCGCGGCCGCCTGCAGCCTGCCGATGACCGGATCGCGCTGCCCGACGCGCAGGAACTCCGCGCCATCGTGGTCGAGCGAGAGGACCCGGGCGACCTGACGACGCACCGCGGCGGTGTCGATGCCCGCTGGCCCGTGCACGGTGGCGTGCACAACAGCGTCATCGTCCTGGCGAACCTCAACCCCGACCTGCTCCTGATAGCCGTCGAGGCAGAACGCCAGCCGCATGACGCCGTCCCAGCCGTGTCCGTCGCGCTGGCCGAACCCGAACGTGGCTGCCTCAGCGAGCGAGAACGGCCCGCTCGGGGTGATGCTGAATGACCCCGCTGACATGGCACTCCTCGCTGATCGATGGCCTGGCCCGATCCTCCCAGGAGGGTCTGACGATTCGATCGTGTCCTCGACGCCGCCACGCTCTGGGCCGGTCACTGTCCGGCCGGAAAACCTGGATCGGCTGGCCCGTACGGATGAATTT
Source organism: uncultured Streptosporangiaceae bacterium (assembly GCA_964412845.1). Lineage (GTDB taxonomy): Bacteria > Actinomycetota > Actinomycetes > Streptosporangiales > Streptosporangiaceae > JAWWPY01. The sequence continues at coordinate 26,360 of CAYPQM010000089.1, read as the reverse complement.
CGCGGACGGCCGGCCTGTAACTTTCGGCCGCCGCGCCCGGCCGCCGGTCCCCCGCGCGGCGGGCTCCGCGCCTTTCCCGCCGCAGTTCAGGGCCACCCGCAGCCGATCATCAGGGCCGCGCGGTGATCACCTGGTCCGGCCGGCCAGCGGCCGTCGCTGGCCGGCCCATCGGGGGCCTGGTATCTCTCTGCGTGGGGTGCGGCGGCCGTGGTGGATCTGGAGGGCGCATGCGGAACAAGAGGCATCTGGTGCTGGCGCTGACGGCAGCGGCGGTGGTGCTGGCCGCCCCCACGGCCACTGCGCTCGCCGCGCCGGCCGCTGTGGCGTTCCCGGGGGCCGTCGGCTTCGGCGCCTCCGCTGTGGGCGGCGCCGGCGGCGCGGTGTACCAGGTGACGAACCTGAACGACGCGGGCACCGGGTCCTTCCGGGCCGCGGTGAGCGCGTCGCACCGCGTCGTGGAGTTCGAGGTCGGCGGCTATATCAACCTGAGCACCCCGGTCAGCGTGAGCAGTTACCTCACGATCGAGGGCCAGACCGCGCCCGGCGGCGGAATCGGGATCATGGGCCGGGAGGTTTCCTTCGACGGCGCCACCAACGACATCGTCCGCGACGTCAGGTTCCGCCAGGGCACCCTCGACTCCGCTTCCACCAAGAGCAGCATCAACCTGCTCAACAGCAGTGACATGATCTTCGATCACGTGTCGATCGAGTTTGGCCAGTGGAACGACATCGACAGTGTGGGCGCGACGGACATAACAATCCAGAACTCGATCATCGCCGACCCGATCGGCCAGCAATTCGCCGCGCACACCGAAACCGGGCCCTACACCTGGTATGACGACCTGTTCGCCAACGCCCATAACCGCAACCCGCTGGCGAAGGCCAATACCCAGTTCATCAACAATGTCGTGTACGACTACCAGGGCGGATACACCGCGGGCAACTCAAGCGGCCAGTTCTCCCACGATGTCATCGGCAACTATTTCATCGCCGGGCCGAGAACCACCAGCGCGTCGGACGCCTGGTACCAGATGAATAACCAGTCCGTTTACAACAGCGGCAACTACCTCGACAGCAGCAAGGACGGCAGACTTGACGGCTCGCTGCTCGCCCTGGGCGGCGGGGCCACCGCTGCCGCGGCGCCGTGGTCCCCGTCCACGGCGGGCATCCCCGCGGTGAGCGCTGCGGCGGCCTACGCGAATGTCGTGGCGGGCGTCGGCGCGTTCCCGCGCGACCAGGTCGATACGCAGGTGATCGGCAACGTCACATCGCTGGGCACGGCAGGAAGCCTCTGGACCTCCCAGACGGCGACCGGGCTGGGCAACGACGGCTACGGCACCATCAGCGGCTGAGCGCGGCGGCGCTGGCGGAGCCAACGACGTTTCATGTGAAAGGCATCCTATTTACTTATAATGGCATTTCCCCGTAAATTACCGCGCATTCCGGGTCCATCTGAGTCTCCAGAGCCACATGATACGGTGGAGATCTGAGTACGGGTGGGGCATGGATAAATGCGCAGGAAGCTAGCGTGGGCTGTCACGACTGCCGTCGCAGCTTTCGCGCTGGCCGCCCCCGGCGTGGGCTCCGCCACGGTGGCGCACGCTGACACTTCAGTCATTTCCGTGCGGTGCGGCTCAGCCGCGCTGGTGGCCGCCATGGCAGGTGCCGGGAATGGCGTGACCCTGAGCCTGGCGCCACTGTGCAGCTACAAACTGGCCGCTGCCCTCCCTGGCATCAGCCGGAATCTCACCATCCTGGGTAACGATGCCACGATCGCGCGCAGTTTCGAGCCGGGCACCCCGGACTTCACTATCCTGACCGTGAGTTCCGGTGCCGATGTCGCCGTCAGAAACCTGGTATTCCGCAATGGCGGCTCGGGCCGGAGCCCGCGGCCCCCCACCTCGCTGGGCGGCGCGATCGAGAACGACGGCAATCTCACGGTGACCGGCGGCAGCTTCACCGGTAACAGCGCCGCGGCCGGCGGGGCGATCCTGAACGGATCCGGCCGCCTGAGTGTCCGCGGCGCGATCTTCACCCTGAACAGCGCCGCAGACGGCGGGGCGATACTGAACGAACATGGCGGCCTGAGTGTCGAGAACACCTCGCTGACCCTCAACAGCGCCGCAAATGGCGGGGCGATCGAGAACGACTCGACCATGACGGTGGACAGCAGTACCTTCACCGGCAACACGGCGAGCCGGCTGGGCGGCGCGATCGCGACTACCAACTACGCAACGGTGACCGGCTCGGTGTTCACCCGGAACAAGGCCTTCGACGCGGGCGGAATGTTCGCCTCCGCCACCGTGATAGTGACTGACAGCAATTTTCGCCTCAATACGGCCAAGCTCAGCGGGGGCGGCATCTTTAATGACGGCTCGATGACGCTCACAGATAGCCAGATCGCCAGAAACACGGCGACGAGTAACGGCGGCGGCGTCTATAACGACAATTTTGGGAGCGCGGCGGTGGCCGGCACCACCTTCCACTGGAACCAGGCCTCTATCGGCGGCGGCATGGACAATGAAGACGTGGTGACTCTTTCTGGCAGCCAGGTCTCGGGCAATGGTGCTGGTGTATATGGCGGCGGTATCTACACCGACTGGGTGCTGTCCGTGACGGACAGCCCGATCGTCTATAACAGCGCGGCGAACGGTGGCGGGGGCATATACAACGGCGACTCCTTCGGCCTCTTCGGCACCGTCACGCTGACGGGCTCCACCGTGCTTTACAACAAGCCCAACGACTGCGAGGGGTGCCAGGTCGCGCAGCGCCCCCTGACCGCAGGCCGGCCCGCCTCCGGCGCGCGCAGCCACGTGTGGGCAGATAGCCATGGGCCACTGGCCCAGGCCCTGGCCGCGCTGCGGGCGGATCAGCACTGATTCAGGCCCGGCGGCCCGCGCTCGCCGCGCGGCGAGCGCGCCAGGGGGCCTCAGCTTCCCCGATCGGAGTCGATGGCGGGGCCTGTACGAAGGGCCAGATCTCCTCCGCGATGGCCCGCCAGTCAGCGGTCGCGGACAGTTCGCCGAGGACGGCGAACAGTCCCAGGTTGATGCGCTGGAGGATCACGTACGACCGGGGCACGCTCGCGTACTCGGCCACCGGGCTGCGCACGTCGAAGAAGCGGCGGACAACCGCGGACGCGTACTCGCCGGTGATGGTCAGCGGCCCTGGCTTGCGGATCGTGTCGTAGAAAACGGCCATGTGCTCGACGATCGTCTCCGTGCTCAGCGGCGCGTCCGGCCGCAGGAAGCCGGCCGTCTCCATGCTGCGGCGGAACGCCTCGGGGTCGTTGTCGACGCACAGCCTGCGGGCCATCTGCATGAGCGGCTGCAACTCGGCCAGGGTGAAATGCTTGACCAGGCCGAAGTCGAGGAAGGTGACCCGGCCGCCACCGTGGAAGAGGTAGTTGCCCGGGTGCGGGTCACCGTTGAACGCGTGGACCTCGTACAGGCTCCGGAAGACAAAGCGGTAGATGGTCTCCGCGGCCAGGTCGCGTTCCTGCTGGGACCAGCCGGCGAGCTCAGCGAACCGGGCTCCGTCGGACAGCTCGCTGGTCACCACCCGCCGCGTGGACAGTTCACTGATGATGCCCGGGATGTGAATCGTCGGATGGCCCTCGAAGTAGGCCGCCACGAGCCGCTGGTTCTCCGCCTCACGGCGGTAGTCAAGTTCCTCCAGGACGCGATCCCGGAGCTCCGCGATCAGCGCGTCAACATCCTGGCTGGGCGCGGTGATGCGCAGCATCCGGCGGAGCAACGAGACATTGCCAAGGTCCGCGGCGATGGTCTCCGCGATCCCGGGATACTGCACCTTCACCGCGACCGCGCGGCCATCGAGGGTGATGGCCCGGTGCACCTGCCCGATCGATGCCGCGGCAATGGGCTCCGGGTCCCACTGGGCGAATGCCCGCTCCGGCGGCAGGCCCAGCTCCTCGGTGACAACGTTCGCCGCGAGCTCCGCGCTCATCGGGGGGACGCTGTCCTGGAGGCGGCTGAGCGTCCGGCGGACGCTCGGTGACAGGCCGTCGTCGATGTAGCTGGCCATCTGGCCAATCTTCATCAGCACGCCCTTCATCGCCCCCAGGGTGGTGGCGACGTCCTCGGCCGTCTGCAGGGCGAGGTCGTTGCGCAACTGCTGCCGGTTCTCGCCAGCGGCGGCGAACAGCCGGGGCGCGCTGCCCGCGTAACGCAGCCCGCCGCGCGCGACGAGCCCGAGCGCGGCCAGGCCACGATCCAGCCGCAGCTGGCCGACCCGGCGGCGCAGCAAGGCCAGCGTGAGGGTCACGAGGACGCCGCCGATCGTGAGGGCGGCGAGGGCCCTTTTCCCGTACCGTGCCTTGCTGGGCGGTGCTTTGCCGGGCGGTGCTTTGCTGCGGGCCGGTCTCACCCGCGCCGCGCCGTTCGCATCCGCAGGGTGATCCGCTGCCGCGCCTCAAGCACCCCGGGTTCGCCAAGGAAGGTGGCGTCGAGAACGCCGAGCGCCTGCCGGATCTCCGTCTGGCGGCCGGGTGTCAGTGACTCCGGCGCGCGGTAGCCGTACATGTCCCGGGCCCAGGCCGGCAGCGCGGCGATCGCCCCGTCCTTGACGTCGGCCCAGATCTCGGCGGTGTCCTCGTCCAGGCCCGCCGGATCGAGCAGGTAGTCCATGGACTCGGCGGCTGCGGGCGTGCAGCGCAGCTCGGGCCGGACCGACGAGATGTAGCGTTCCAGGCTGGCGAGGTCCGCGGGCACCAGATCGCGGGGCACGCCGACGAGTTCGGCCGCGACCACCATCTCCGCGACGTAGCGGTCGCTGTCCGCGGCGGACAGCGGGGTACCGAACAGGTCAGCGGCAACGATGCCGGACTCGACCAGGGCCGCGTGCACCCACAGCAGCAGTGCTGGGTCGCCCGCCGCGTACCGGCGGCCGGTGACCGTATCGACGCCCTGGACGTGCTCGTGGATCCGGCGTACCCGGGCCGCGGCCTGCTCGGCCGCGGCCCGCTCGCCGAAACTGACCGTGGTGAGGTAGCCGGAGGTGGCGGCGAGCCTGCCGACCGGATCCTGGCGCCAGCCGCTGTGCTGGTCGACTCCGGCCATGGCGAGCGGATGCAGCGCCTGCATCAGCAGGGACCGCAGGCCTGCGACCGGGGTGGCCAGGTCGGTGCTCAGCCGCCAGGTGACGCTGGCGGGCCCGAAGAAGCCGTCATTGGCGGGGGTGTCCGGCACACCGGACGCGTAGGCCGCCGCCGAACGGGCGACCAGGTCGGCCGCGGCCGCGTACGGATCCGTGGTCACCGAGGCAGCCCGGTCCGGCGGCCGGAGTCCGGCGGCCGGTGACACCGGCGGCCGACGATGCGGAAGGTCATACCACCAAGCTACCTAATTGGGGTTGTACGGCGAGTTCCTCAGGTCCGGGGCCGGCGTCGAGGTGAGCGAGCGCAGCATCGTGGTTTCCCTGGCCAGCAGCATGTGCTCGGCAGTCAGCCGGAGCAGAGCGTCCGGCTCGGCGAGCAGCGCCTGCCTGACCGGCAGGTCGATGATCATCGAGGCAGCGACCAGGTAGGACAGCGCGATGGGCTCATCGGGCAGTTCCGGGGGACTGGCCTGAGCCGCGCCGCGGGCGGCGAGCGCCTGAAGATAGTGGCGGAACGCCTCCCGCACGGCGTGCGCCGCCCGGCCCGCTGCTGTCTCGTCGCCGATGTCCTCAGCGAGCAGGTGCACCTCGCCCCGCAGGTAGGGCCGCGAGTGGTCGAGCGCGATCAGCCGGAACCGCTGCGCGCCGATGGTGACCAGCTCGAAGCGGCCGTCATCGTGCTCATGGACCTGGCGCAGGGTCGCGGTGCAGCCGATCTCATACAGCGCGGAGACCCCGTCCACACCGGTCTCGCGGCCCCTGCGGATCGCGATGACGCCGAAATGCCTCGGCTCGGGCCCCTCGAGCAGATCGCGGACGAGTTGCCGGTACCGCCCTTCGAAGATGTGCAGCGGCAGCAAGAGGCCGGGGCACAGCACGGTGCCCAGCGGGAACAGCGGCAGCATCTCGCTCACGTTTCGACACTATGCCGGCCGCGACATGCGAACCAGCCGCGGCCAGCGCGGCTGAACTGCTGGTCTAGAGTGCCGGGCAGGACCAGGCGAGGAGGTTGTCAGCGTTCATGGACGTCCGTGACTACATCACCGGCAACGCGGGGGAGTTCTTCGACAAGCTGAAGGAGTGGCTGGCGATCCCGTCGATCTCCGCGGATCCGGCCCATCATGACGACGTCCGTGCCTCCGCCGAGTGGCTCGCCGCGCACCTGCGCGGCACCGGCTTCCCCCTCGTGGAGATCTGGGAGACCGGCGGGCCCAGCGCGCGCCGTGAGCCCGGCCAGCACCACGAGCCGGGCCAGCCGGCGGTGTTCGCGCACTGGCCGGCTGAGGACCCGGCCGCGCCGACAGTCCTGGTCTACGGGCACCACGATGTGCAGCCGGTGGAGCCGCTCAGCGAGTGGCACTCGCCGCCCTTCGAACCTGTCGAGCGCGACGGCCAGCTACTCGGCCGCGGCGCTTCGGACGACAAGGGGCAGGTGCTCTTTCATGCGCTGGGCGTGCGCGCCTGCCTGGCGGCGGGCAGCCGCAGCGCACCGCCCGTGTCGCTGAAGTTCTTGATCGAGGGCGAGGAGGAGTCCGGCTCCCTGCACTTCGCCGGGCTGCTGCGGGCCCGGCGGGAGGCGCTCGGCTGCGATCTGATCGTCATCTCGGACACGACGATGTGGGCTGCCGACGTGCCGTCCATGTGCACCGGCATGCGCGGCCTCGTCGACGCCCAGATCGACCTGACCGGGCCGGAGACCGACCTGCACTCCGGTTCGTTCGGCGGCGGGGTGCCCAACCCGCTGCACGCGCTGGCCGCGCTGCTGGCCGGCCTGCACGACGCCGACGGCCGGATCACCCTGCCCGGCTTCTACGACAGCGTGCTGCCGCTGACCGCAGCGGAGCGCGCGCTCTTCGCGCGGCTGCCGTTCGAGGAGAAGGCATGGCTCGCCGACGCCGGGCACAGCCAGGCAGCGGCCGGCGAGGCCGGCTACAGCACGCTGGAGCGGATCTGGGCGCGGCCGACGGCTGAGGTCAACGGGATGTGGGGTGGGCACACCGGGCCGGGGGCGAAGACCATCGTGCCGAGCCAGGCGCACGCCAAGGTCTCCTTCCGGCTGGTCGCCCATCAGGAGCCAGCCGACGTCGCCGCCGCACTGCGCGCGTACGTGGCGGCGCACACGCCAGCCGGCCTTGACGCCGTGGTGACCTTCGGCGGCCCGGGGGTGCGCCCGGCCTTCTCAGATCTTGACTCGGCCCCGGTGCGGGCGGCCCGGCGGGCCATGGGACGCGCGTTCGGCCAGGAAGTGCTTTTTACCCGTGAAGGGGGCAGCGGGCCGGAGGCCGATCTCGCCGACATCCTGGCCGCGCCGCTGGTGTTTGTCGCGGTCGGCCTCGATGAGGACCGGATCCATGCGCCGAACGAGAAGGTCGAGATGGCGCTGCTGCTCAAGGGGGCGGAGGCGGCCGCCTACCTGTGGGATGACCTGGCCGCGAGCGGTGACAGCACGGCCGCGGGGTGAATGTGACCACGGGCCACTCGACCACGGGCCACTCGACCATGGGGAGCGATGCGGTGACGGATGCGAACGCGGCTGAGGCGCAGCGGGTCGCGGCGGAACTGGGCGGGTTCGTGCTGGCCCGCAGCGGCGTCGACCGTGCGGGTGAGCGTCGCGGTGACGCCGAGTGGCTCGCAGCGGCGTGGGCCGACCCCGGCACCCAGGTGCTGGTCCTGGATGACGGCCAGGCCCCCGTCCGGTTCAGCGAGCAGCGGGCCGAACTGGTCCTGGTGCCGCCCGCTGACGCGCCGGAGGGGGTGCGATTCCTGCTCGGCGTGGATCCCGCGGGGGTCGTGTACTTCGGCGTGGCGGGCCCGGTGGGCGGGCTCGGCGCCGACTCCGCCGCCGCGCCCGGGCGCGGGTCAGGGTCCGGGCCGCCGGCTGAGCCGGGCGTCCGGCCTGCGGGCCTGCGGCAGGCGGCGGTACTGCTGGACGACCGCGACGCCGGCCTGCTGACCCACGCTGTGGCGCTGGCCAACTGGCATGCCACCCACACGCACTGCCCGCGCTGCGGCGCGCTGACCGAGCCGGTGGCGGCGGGCCACGCACGGCATTGCCCGGTCGACGGCAGTGAGCATTTCCCGAGGATCGACCCGGCGGTGATCATGCTGGTGACCGATCCCGATGACCGGTGCCTGCTGGCCCGCAACCAGCAGTGGCCACCGCGGCGGGTGTCGATCCTGGCCGGCTTCGTCGAGCCGGGCGAAGCCGCCGAGCAGGCCGTGGCCCGTGAAGTCGCTGAGGAGACCGGGATCACGGTCAGCCAGATCCGCTACCTGGGCAGCCAGCCCTGGCCCATGCCGCAGAGCCTGATGCTCGGGTTCCGCGCGCTGGCCTCCAGCGGCCTCGACATCCAGGTGGACCAGGACGAGATCGCCGAGGCGCGCTGGTACAGCCGGGACGGCCTGCGCGGCGCGCTGGCCTCGGACGAGGTGCGGCTGCCGCCGCCGGTGTCGATCGCACACCGGATCATCGAATCCTGGTACGGAGAGAAGCTGCCCGGCTCCTGGTGAACACGCGCCGCTGGGCCACGCCCCCTGGGCCGTGCCGGCTTACCTGGGCGCGAGGTCGCGGACAGCGTCAGCCTCGTCCACCCCGGGCGCGGGCACGATCATGATGGCGGGCGTGTCGAGGCCCTTGGCCTGGTACTCGGCGATGCGCTCCCGGCAGTGCTCCGGCCGCCCGTGCACCAGCAGGTCATCCACGACCTGGTCACCGATAGCGGCGAGGGCGCCCCGGCGGTCGCCGGCCGCCCACGCGGCCTGCATCGGCGCCAGTGCCTCGCCGCGCCCGAGCCAGGCCTGGAAGGCGGCATAGACGGGGACGGTGAGGTAGGCCGCGATCAGGCGGCGGCCGATGTTCCTGGCGGCCTCCGCGTCTTCCGTCGGGCAGACGAACACCCGCGCGATCAGCTCGCAGTCCGGCCCGGCCACGGCCCGCACCATGGGCACGTCGGACGGGGCGAGCCAGTTCGTGATGGCCCCGTCCGCGTGCGACGCCGCCAGGGCGACCATCCCAGGGCGCAGCGCGGCCAGGGCGAGGGCCGGCGGCGACTGGGGGGCCTGTTCCAGCCGGAAACCCTGCACGCTGAACGTCTCGTAGTCCTCGGTCACCTTCTCCCCGGCCAGGGCGGCCCGCAGGAATCGAAGGGTGTCGCGGGACCGCTGGTAGGGCTTGGCCATCGGGATGCCGTTCCACTGCTCCACGATCACCGCCGAGGACACGCCGATGCCGAGCACAAACCGGCCCGGCGCGAGGTCAGCCAGGGTGGCCGCGTTCATCGCGAGCAGGGCCGGGCCGCGGGTGTAGATACCGGCGATGGCGGTGCCCAGGCGCAGTGCGGGCGCCCACTGGGCGACCAGGGCGAGCGGTGTGAAGGCGTCCGAGCCGTTCGTCTCGGCGGACCAGGCATCGGTGTACCCGAGGTCGGGAAGCGCGGCCACGATGTCGCGCTGGCCGGGCAGCGGCATGCTGCGCAGCGGGAGCGTGATGCCCCATCTGGCCGTTGATCCCATCCGTTTCCTCCCTTGGTTCCCGCTCATCATGGCGCATGCCTGATATGGCGCGGCCTGCTGGAGGCCGGATGAGATTCGGGGAGAGCACCCCAGCAAGGCCAGCGGCCGTGGCAGGATGCCCCGCATGGACCCGGAATCCCCTGACGAGCCGGTTCTGTCTGTGTCCGGTGATCTTGATCTGGATGCCGTCTTTGGCGGCTCCTCGCCCGGTGAGGCCTTTGCCGCCGTGCTCACCGAGGCTCGGATGGTGCTCGGCGAGATTGGCAGTCCGCTCGACGCCGAGCTGTGGGGCTCGGACATTCTGGCCGCGCTCGGCGGCCCACGGAGCGAGGCGCCCATGGCCATCGTGCCCGCCGCGGAGGCGACGGGCACGGCGGAAGCGCTCGCCATCTTGCGCGTGCTCGCCGCGGTCGGCTGGCCGGAGTTGCGCTTGGCCGCGACCGAGGCCGCCGACCGGCTGGCCGCCCAGGGCCAGGGCGAGCCACCGTGGGCGGCCCAGATCGGCACGCCCGCAGTCGGTGAATGCTGGCGTTATGAGGACGACCGGGGTCTTCAGGAGGCCGTGACCATCAGCTTCGGTTATGGAGAAGAACTGCACGTGGTGTCGCTGCTCCTCGACCACGGCTTCGGCGGCGGCATCAAGAACGTGTGGGTCGGCGAGGCGGGCGACGTGCTCGCCCGGACCCGGGCGATGGCGGAGCAGGACCCCACCATGGTCTTCCAGATGATCAGCGCGGCTGATGCCCGGGTCAGGGCACTGCGGGCCATCGCCGCCGGCGAGTGCCCGGGCCAGCCGGACGAGATCGGCAATGTCTCGTCCACCAGGGCCATCCTGCGGGCCCGGGTCGCGCTGCTGCCCCGCCCGTAGCGGGCCCTCCGGCACTGGGCTACGGCCTGGTGGCCTGAGCCCGGCGGCATTACCCGGCCGGGAGGACCTCGCCGGTTTCGGGGAGGGACTTGAGGCTGGACATGAGGAGGGGCCAGCCCTGGCGCAGGGGTTGTCAATCGAAACGAGAGCACTGCTCTTGACGCTGCCTGGCAGGCGTGCAACACTGCTCTTAGACAAGAGCACTGCTCTCAATAAGGAGCGAATGAATGAGCACCGACCCAGCGCCTCGTTACCTCGAGCCGAGCGGCCTGACGACCAAGGTCTTCAACAGGACAGTCCAGGCCATGACCCGGGCCGGGATCAGCGTCATGGGATCCCGTGTCCTGGCCGTGCGGGGACGCAAGAGCGGCGAGTGGCGGACCACCCCGGTGAACCTGCTCACCCTGGACGGCGTCACGTACCTGGTCGCTCCGCGCGGCCAGACTCAGTGGGTGCGCAACCTGCGCGTCGCCGGTGGCGGCGAGCTGCGGGTGGGCCGCCGGGTCCAGCGGTTCACCGCCGCGGAACTGGCCGACGCGGACAAGCCCCCCGTGCTGCGCGCCTACCTCAAGCGCTGGGCGTGGGAGGTCGGCATGTTCTTCGAGAACATCACCGCCGACTCCACCGATGAGCAGCTGCTCGGCATTGCCCCCGGATTCCCGGTCTTCCGGGTCAGCTAGCGGGATGCAAGTGGTCTTTGACCCGGACACCGGGCATTGCTATCGGATGCCGTCCCACCGGGAGCGTTCGTCACCGGCCGGGTCGCTGGCTTCGGTGACCTTGTCAGTGAGCAGGGCCGTCGTCCGGCCCGGGGCGGTGTAGGGCGCCCAGCCGGGTGTGCCATCGGTGATGAATGAGATCCAGGCGTTGTGCACAGTGTCGGCGACGGCCTGCGACGGCGTGTCGCCGATGCGCGGGTGGGTGTCCTCGCGGGTGATGGTGTCGAACACGAAGGGGATCTCGGCGCCGTGGCAGGCGCCCAGTCCGTGGTTGGCGTCCGGGTTCGGGTAATCGAAGCGGTAGCTCCAGGTCGGGGCGGCGGCGCCGGCGGCGCGAGCTTCAGCGACCCGGATGGGCGGGATGCGGAAGAACCAGTCGGTGATCACGGCGGCCAGGAGGTCACCCGGGCTGGCGCCGGGCCGGTTGGCGCGGTAGACGGCGAGACCGTCAGGTGTCAGCCCGTAGGCGGCCGCGGCGCCGTCCAGCGTGGCCTCGTCGATCAGGTCGATGGTCCCGGCCGCGACGAGGAAGAGCCGCGCTTCGTCCCGGTTCGATCCGATCATCAGCGGAACGTCGCGGCCCTGCCCGGCGGCAAAGGCGTCGAGCGGCGCGGCCGGGAGAACGGCGCCGTCCACGGTGGGCGCGAAGGGCAGCAAACTCAGCGCGAGGGACCCCCACTTGGCCGGGTCAGCAGCGGTCTGGACTTCCACCACCAGGTCCGAGGCGGCCTGCACGAGCGTGCCCAGCGGGATCTGCTTGATCGCATCGCGGGACGGTGCTGAGCCGAGCGCGTCGGCGAGGTAGCCGCCGACCATTTGTCCCTGGTCCGGGGTCAGCGTGTGAGCCGCGGCGCCGCTTTGGGCGATGGCGCGGGCGAACAGCCCCTCCGCCATCGGCATGGACAGCAGGGTGGTGACGCTCATAGCCCCGGCGGATTCGCCGGCCACGGTGACCCGGGCCGGGTCACCGCCGAACGCGGCGATGTTGTCCCGCACCCAGCGCAGGGCGGCGACCTGATCCAGCAGGCCGAGGTTCGCGACGCCGTCGCCGAGGAACAGGAAGCCCTCGGCCGCCAGCCGGTAGTTGATCGTCACGCACACGACGCCGTCCCGGGCGAACGCGGAGCCGTCGTACTCGCCGACCGACCCCGACCCGTTCATGAATGACCCGCCGTGAATCCACACCAATACCGGCAGCCCCGTTGCGTCCGGGTCCGGCGTCCACACATTCAGGTTCAGGCACTCCTCCCCGGCGATGCTGACCTCCGGGAACAACGGCTGGTACGGCGGTGGGTAGTCGCCCTTGGGGACGGTCGGCCCGTACTCGGCCGCCGATCGCGTGCCGTTCCACGGCCCGGCCGGCCGCGGCGGCCGCATCCGGTTCTCACCGAACGGCGCCGCCGCGTATGGCACCCCCAGAAACGCGGTCACGCCGCCTGAGGTGCGCCCCTCCAGGGCACCGCCGGCTACCGTTACCACCGGGCCTTGCATCGGATTACTCATCTGTCGCTCCATTGCCACATCTCAGCTAGATGTTGCACACTGTGCTCCAGGTCACCAGACGTGTCAACCGTCCGAGGAACCGGGACCACGACCATGAGCGCCAATGCACCTGGGCCAACGGTGGCGGGCACGCCGCTGCGGCGGCAGCTGGCCGGCGCCGCGCCCGCCCGGCCGACCGCGCTCGACGCGCTGCACGAGGCCCAGCGCATGTTCCAGGCCGGGCAGCGGGTCGACATGCAAAACCTGGCCAGGAGGCTTGGCGTGGACCGGGCAACGCTGTACCGGTGGGTCGGCTCGCGTGAGCAACTGCTCGCCGAGGTGCTGTGGAACCTGATGGCCAGGACCGTCCAGCGCCTGCGCGAATCATCGGGGGCCGGCGCACGCCCGGTGGCCGCCGATATCGTCACCGGCGCTGCGCAGGCCACCATGACCAACCTGGGCATGCAGCGCTTCCTCGACCGGGAAGGCGACCTCGCCCTCAAATTGCTGACCACAAAAGCCAGTGAGTTCCAGCAACGCCTCATCCAGCTGATCGGTGAGGTCGTCGACGCTGACCGGCGCCGCGGTCACCTGCACAGCACCGTTCCCGCCGCCGACCTGCCCTACGTGCTCGTGCGCATCATGGAGTCTTACGTGTACCTCAGCCTCATCACGGGAGACGAACCGGATGCTGCCCGTGCCTCCAGTGTCATCCACGCGCTGCTGCCGGCCCGCTGAGCCAGCGCGGCCGTCACCAGCCAAAGGGTCAGCAAGGGCTGAATGATCGTCCAGCCGGTCTTCAGATCGCCTTCCTACCCTGGGCCCAGGGAACACGATGAGGTGCTGAGTCAGGGGAGGGCGGAAGCAGTGCGGGAGAGCGTGGCCATCTGGTACCGCGGGGCGAGTTACCAGCTCGGGCGTGGGCAGCACGGTTACGGAATCTGGGCGGCGGGAAGGCCGCGGCCGGTGGAGCAGTGGCCGGAAACCCCGGAGGGCTGGTCGGCCGCGTGGTCCCGGTTCACGGCGATCGAGGCGCCCGGCAGCATTGCCCATGTCAGCCCGCCCGCTGCCCCGGTCGCCGGTGCGGTGAACGCGGTCAACGCGGTCATCCTGCTGGCCGCCGGTGTCGCCTGCGGGATCGCCGGGCTGTTCCCGGGCTATCTTTCCGGAGCGAGCCTGGCCCAGCAGCCGGCCGAGCTGGTGCCGCATGTGATCTACCTGGCCGTCTGGGCGGCCGGTGGGCTGCTCATCGTGGCCGGCGGCGTCCGCCGGAGGGTGGGGACGCTCCTCGGGCTGGGCACGAGCGCTGTCACGTTCGGGTTCTTCTTCGCGGATGCCGGCCTGGTCATCGCCGGCGGTACGCATGTGCTGGGCCTCGGCCTGCTCCTCGGGCTGGTCAGCTGGCTGGCCTGCACGGCCGGCGCCGTGCTGGCGGTCCGGATGCAGCCGGCCGGCGGGCCCCGCTGGCCGCGGGGCCACGCGACAGGTTCCGTCACGTTCCTGGCCCTCGCCGCGCTCGCCGCGGCAGGCACGGCTGCCGCGTTCGCCCCGTCGTGGGACAGCTATGTGCTGCGGACGTCGGCCGGGCTGACGCAGTCCCTGACCGCAGGCAACAGCTTCGCGAATCCCCTTCCGGTGATCGCCGGGGACGTCGCTGTGATGGTCGCGCTCGTCGTGGCCGTCATCACCGCCGTCCTATGGCGCCCGGCCCGCCTGGGGGCGGCGTTGCTCGCCGGTGCGGTCATCCCGATGGCCGCTCAAGCGATCTCGGCGCTGGTCCAGATCAGCGGGCCCGTCTCACCGGCTGAGTTCGGGATCTCACCGGCGCAGGCCGGGCAGCTCGGGCTCACGATCGGCGCTGGTGTCACGCCGGTGTTCTGGATCTACTGTGCCTTCATCGCGACACTGCTCATCATGTGCGCGTGGACGCTCATCCCGCCTCGCCCGGTCCGGCCGGCCCGCGGCTAGCGGGTCAGGGCGAGGGTCGCACCGGTGGGGTCGAGAAGCCGGTGGTAGCCGTCGGCGGCCCGGAACGTGGCGATCGGCTCGCGGACCAGGGCGCGCGGCCCGTCGGGCCCGGCGAGGGTCGCGCCCTCGGCCCCGATGGCCAGGAACTCACCATCCATCCGCAGCAAGACCGGTCCATCCTGGCGGGCGGATATCGCCGAGCGGCCTGATCTCAGCCCGTCGAGCACCTCCTCGGGCCCGTCGCCGGCGCACTCGACCCAGGTCGTCGGCGTGCCCGGCAGGGCATCAGAACCCGGCCGGTGCCAGTCGCTCCCGCCGACCGGCACAGCCGCCGGATCCCAGGCCATCCACCAGGCCAGCGGCGTGGTCCAGTGCAGGTCGAGCCAGCTCCAGTGCCAGACTTCGGCCAGTGGCGGCCGGCGGCGCATCGGGATGGTCCAGCTGAGATGGCCGCCGATCGGGTGGTTGATCGACATCAGGCCGCCGCCCCGCTCGATCGCGTCCAGCCATGAATCCGCCGGATCGCGGAAATCGATCCACCCGATATCGCCCAGCGCCCCGGCGTGGCCGTCCTGCGTGGTGATCTCCTGGCCCGGGATCAGGGTAATTCCGTACCGGGCGGCTGCGGCGGGGAGTTCCGCGTGGTGGCTGATCGTGTTGTGGTCGGTGATCGCGATGAAGTCGAGACCGCGGGTGGCCGCGTAGCGGGCCAGTTCGGGAACGGTCTGCCCGCCGTCGGAGTGCACCGTGTGCGTGTGCAGGTCGCCGGCCAGCCAGCGGCGGCCGTGCCGGGCGGGCAATCCACGGCGGGCCGGCCGCTCGCTGAGCGGGGGCGGCGGAGCGGGCCGGGGCTCGGGCACCAGCCTGCCGCGCCGGCCGGACGCCTCTGCGGTCAGCCGGTAGCTGACCCCTTCCGGGGGCAGCCGGTAGATGCCGATCACCACCTCCCACGGGCCTGGCTCCAGCTCGCCGGGCAGATATCCGGGAGTGGCATCCTCCGCGGTGATCACGAAGAATCGCCGGGCGCCGCCGGACCAGCCGCGGAACCCTGCTGGCCCGGCGCAGCCGAGGTCCAGCACGGCCGCTGAGCGGTCGTACTCCAGGTCAACCCGCAAGGCGCGGGAGCCCGGCGGCACCTCCACCGGGAGGTAGTGCCAGGCCGAGGCGAAGCGATCCTCCAGAGTCCACGTGCCGGAGTGCCGTGTGGTGGTCCCCATGTCCCCACCGAACCAGATCTTGCGCCGCCCGGCCATCCCGTATCACGACGGCAGCGGAGTGGCTCCGCTGCGGCCCAGCAGCACCGGAGTGGCACCGGTGTCGTTGGGCCGGTTGACGTAGAATTCATCAGATGTAGAATTCATCGTGTGTTGAGATACGGCGAGGCGGGAGAGACCTGATGTGGGCGATGATCGTTAAGGAGTTCCGGCAGTTGCGGCGCGACCGGCGGACGCTCGCCATGATGATCGTGATGCCGGTCATCTTGCTCATCGTGTTCGGCTACGCGGCGAGTTTCGATGTGTCCACGATTCCTACCGCGGTCGCGGGCCCCCAGGCCTCGGCGGTGGTCCTGCGCGCGCCTTTCGACGTGCTGCACCGGAATCCCGCCGGGGGCGCGACCTGGGCGCGGGCGCAGTTGCGGGACGGCAAGGCCGCGGTCGCCGTCGTGACCGGGAGCTCAGCCGCGGTGCTCATCGACGGCAGCCAGTTGTTCACCGCGCGGGCGGCCCTGGCCGCCCTGGCCAACGCGCAACGGCAGGCCGGCCCGCAGGCTGCCCCGGCGGCAGGTGCGCCGTCGCCCAAGGTCACCATCCTCTATAACCCGGGGCTGAAGACCGCGGACATCATGATCCCCGGACTCGCCGGGGTCATCCTGGTCTTCGTCGGTACCATGATCACCAGCCTCGGCGTGGTGCGGGAACGGCAGACCGGGACCCTGGAGCAACTCGCGGTCATGCCGCTGCGCCCGCGGGACGTCTTCCTCGGCAAGGTCGTCCCGTACTTCGCCGTCGGCGCGGTGGACCTGGCCATCGTGATCGCGGCCGGCGTGGCGATCTTCGGCGTCCCGTTCCGGGGCTCGCTCGGCGTCTTCGCCCTCGGGGCGCTGCTCTTCCTGTTCGTGACGCTCGGCCTCGGGATCCTGATCTCCAGCGTGTCGGAGAACCAGGGCCAGGCGATCCAGCTCGCCTTCATGATCACTCTGCCGCAGGTCTTGCTTTCCGGGCTGATCTTCCCGCTCTCCTCGATCGCGATCGGCGTCCGGTGGATCTCCTACCTGCTGCCGCTCACCTACTTCAACCAGATCTCCCGGGGCGTGATGCTGCGGGCGGAACCCATCGGGCCGCTCTGGGAGCCGTTCGTGTTCCTGGCCATCCTCGGCCTCGTCGTGGTCACCCTGGCCACGCTGCGCTTCCGCAGCTACCTGGCGCCGGCCGGGCCACGCCAAGGGCGGAGCGGGCCCGCCAGCGCGATCGCAGCCGCCCCGGCCGAGCCCGCCCATGCCGCCGGTCCGCGGGAGGCACGGTGACTGACCCGCAGCATGGCGTCCCGGCCGGCCCGGATGGCCGCCCGCTGGCTGCGGCCGGCCCGGATGGCGGCGCCCCGACCAGCGGTGCCGCCGGCGACACCGGAGATTGGTGGGGGACTGACGAGGTTTCCGTGTGGTACGGAAAGGTTCTCGCGCTGGACCGGGTGACGTTCCGCGCGGCTCCCGGGCAGGTTAGCGCCGTGGTTGGCGGTGACGGCGCGGGCCGGACCACCCTGCTGCGCTGCCTGGCCGGCGCGCTGGCGGCCAGCGATGGCACGATCCGGCGGCCCGCGGCGCGCCGGATCGGGTACCTGCCGGCCGGGTCGGGCACCTACCCGGACCTCACCGTCGCGGAGAACCTGGCCTTCCGGGCCGCTGTCTACCGCGTGCGCGACCCGGCCCGCCGGACCACCGAATACCTGGAGCGGGCCGGGCTCAGTGCCGCGCGGGAGCGGCTCGCCGGGCGGCTGTCCGGCGGGATGCGCCAGAAGCTGGGCGTCATCGCCGCGATGCTGCATCAGCCTGCCCTGCTCGTGCTGGACGAGCCGACCACCGGAGTGGACCCGGTGAGCCGGGTCGAGTTGTGGTCGCTGATCGCGCGCGCGGCCGCGGACGGGGCGGCCGTCGTGCTGGCCACGAGCTATCTCGATGAGGCGGCCCGCGCCGCCCGGGTGCTCGCCCTGGATGCCGGCCGGGAACTGGCCACCGGCACGCCGGAGGAGATCGTGGCGTCGATGCCGGGCACCGTGCGGGTCCTGGCGAAGCGGCCCGAGGGCGACGCGGCGCGGCGGGCATGGCGGCGCAACGCCCGCTGGCAGGTCTGGGCTCCGGATGATCCGGCAGGCGGTCCAGCGGGCGGCGTGGCCGGCCCGGCGGTGGCGGGCGGCGAACTGGTCCGGCCCGACCTGCAGGACGCGGTGACGGTCGCGGCTCTGGTGCGGGAACTGGCGATGACGGGAGGCCAGCCGTGAGCGGCGCGGAGCCGGGCGCAACGCCGGCGGTGCACAGCACGGGGTCGGCTCCGGGCGGCGCACTCGCCGAGTGCGTCGGCGTGACCAGGCGGTTCGGGCAGTTCGTCGCGGTCGATGGCGTGGGCCTGAGCCTGCACGGCGGCGAGGTGGTCGGGCTGCTCGGCGCGAACGGGGCCGGGAAGACCACCTTGATCAGGATGCTGCTGGGGCTGCTGCCGGTCTCGGCGGGTGAGGTGCGGCTGTTCGGCGAGCCGCCGTCCCGGCGGACGCGCCAGCGTATCGGGTACGTCCCGCAGGGACTGGGGCTGTACGACGACCTCACGGCAGCAGAGAACCTGGCCTTCTCGGCCGCGGTGTTCGGCGGCGGCACGGACCGGGCCCTGCCGGCCGCGCTGCGTCCCTACGGCCACCGGCTGGTCGGTGCGCTGCCGCTCGGCGTGCAACGCCGGGTGGCGTTCGCGGAGGCCCTCGCGCACCGGCCCGATCTGCTCATCCTCGATGAGCCGACCTCCGGCGTGGACCCCCTGGCCCGGGCCCGGCTCTGGGAGACCGTCGGCGAGGCGGCCGCGGCTGGCGCGGGGGTGCTGGTCACCACGCACTACATGGACGAGGCGGGGGAGTGCGGCCGGCTGGTGATCATGGCGGACGGGCGGGTGGTCGCCCAGGGGACCGCCGCGCAGATCACCGGCAGCGCCCGGGTAACGGTGGTCGAGACTGATGCCTGGGCGAGCGCGTTCGGCGCGCTGGAGGCCGCCGGGTTGCCCGCGGCCCTGGTCGGCGGGGCGCTGCGGGTCCGTGACGCTGCGCCGCAGGATGTGCGGCGCGCGCTCAGCGGGATCGAGGCGCGGGTGAGCGAGGCGCCGACGACCCTGGAGGAGCGCTTCTTCCAGCTAACATCCAGCACCACCAGCCACACGGAGGACATGGGTTGACTCAACCAGCGCAGGACACGCGCCGGCCGGGACGGCGCACCGGCGACAGCGGCACGCGCGAGGCGATCCTGGGTGCGGCCAGGAAGCGGTTCGGTGATCACGGCTACGCGGGCGCGACGATCCGGGCCATCGCGGCCGACGCCGGCGTGGACCCCGCCCTGGTGCATCATTTCTTCGGCACCAAGGAGCGCCTGTTCGCCGCCGCGATGCGGCTGCCGCTGATCCCGGGTGAGGTGATCGGCGCGGCGCTCGCACCCGGTGCCCGCGATCCCGGGCTGGGCCTGGGGGAGCACCTGGTCCGCACCGCGCTCACCGCCTGGGACGTGGCTGAGGTCCGCGACACCTTCCTGGGCCTGCTGCGATCGGCGGTCACCAGCGAGCAGGCCGCGACGATGCTCCGGGAGTTCGTCACCGACTCCATTCTCGGCCGGATCGCCGAGGTGGCCAGCCCGGCCGAGGCGGAGTACCGGGCGGCCCTGGTCGGCAGCCAGGTCCTCGGTCTGGCCCTGGCCAGGTACGTGCTCGGCCTCAAGCCGCTGGCCACAGCGAGCACCGACGACCTGGCCGCAGCCATCGGCCCGACGCTGGAGCGCTACCTCACCGGTGAGGTGCACTAAGCGGCCGGGCCGGTCAGGCGGGCGGGCCGCTCACGGCTTCCGGCCGACTCCGCCGTGCGCTGAGGCCACGTCCTCAGGCGCGTCGTCTCCGGGCCCAGGCCGCCAGGTGTGCACATAGACCACGCCCGGCGGCACCAGGCTGAGCCCCTCGAAGAACCGGCAGACCTCGGCGTGGGTACGCAGGGTCTGCGGGGTGGACACCCGCTCGTTGTAGCGCTTCTGCGCCTCGGCCTGCCCGGCGTTGATGTCACTGGCCGGGTGCGAGATGGCCAGGTAGCTCCCGGACGGCAGGGCGGCCAGCAGCCTCGTCACGATCGCGTAGGGATCCTCGGCGTCCGACACGAGGTGCAAGATCCCCAGCAGCATGAGGGCGATCGGCTGGCTGAAATCCAGCGTCTTCGCGGCGGCATCGAGGATCTCCTGGGTGTTGCGCAGGTCGGCGTCGACGTAGGCGGTGGCTCCCTGCGGGCTGCTGGTCAGCAGGGCACGCGCGTGGGCGAGCACGATCGGGTCGTTGTCCACGTAGACGATCCGGCACTCCGGGACCGCCGCCTGGGCCACCTCATGGGTGTTGTTGGCCGTGGGGATGCCGGTGCCGATGTCGAGAAACTGGCGGATGCCCGCCTCTACCGTGAGGTAGCGCACCGCGCGGGCCAGGAAGGCCCGGTTGGCCCGGACCCGGAAGCGCAGGCCCGGCGTGGCCGCGAGCACCCGCTCGGCCACTTCCCGGTCGGCAGCGAAATTATCCTTGCCGCCCAGCCAGTAGTCATAGACGCGGGCCGGATGCGCCACGCTGGTATCGAACTTCGGTGGCTGGCCTGAACCGGACGCCATCTCCCGCTGCCCTTCACCCCCCCAGGTGATCTTTCCGCCTGCGCGGATTACGGTTTGCGGCCGACGCCCGCCCAGGCCGACACGTCCTCCGCCTGCCCGGGGGAGGACGACCCAGGGTCGGGCCGCCATCGGTGTGACTGGACCACGCCGGGGCTGACCAGTTCGAGGCCCTCGAAGAACCGGGAGACCTCGGCCTGGCTGCGGCGGGTCTGCGGGGTGGACACCGACTGGTTGTACTGCTTGGCTCCTTCGGCCACCACGTGCGCGTGGATGTCGCTGGCCGGGTGATTGACCGAAAGGTAACTGCCGGATGGGACGGCATCGAGCAGCCGCGCCACGATCCGGTACGGTTCCTCCTCGTCGGAGATCAGGTGCAGCATGCCGACCAGGATGACCGCGATGGGCTGGCCGAAGTCCAGGGTCTTCTGCGCCACCTCGATGATCTTCACGGGATCACGGAGGTCTGCGTCGAGGTAGGCGGTGATGCCCTCAGGGCTGCCGGTCAGCAGGGCGCGGGCGTGGGCCAGCACGATCGGGTCATTGTCAACGTAGACGACGCGGCACTCCGGTGCGATGGACTGCGCGGCCTCGTGGACGTTCGGGTGCGTGGGGATGCCGGTGCCGACGTCCAGGAACTGCCGGACCCCTCCCTCGGCAGCGAGGTACCGGATCGAGCGGATCAGGAAATCGCGGTTGGCCCGGATGTCCGTCAGGATGCTCGGCCGGACAGCGATCACCCGGTCGCCGGCCTCCCGGTCGGCGGCGAAGTTGTCCTTGCCACCGAGCCAGTAGTCATAGACCCGGGCCGGGTGCGCCACGCTGGTGTCGATCTCAGTTGGCTTCGTCGTCGGCGTGATGCCGCGGAACCATTTGCCTGCCACGCCGGCACCTTTCGTCTCGGACCCAATGTGGCGATTGTTCCACGGTTCAGCCTAACGGCAGGCATCCCCGGGCGGCTCCAGATGGCATTGCCTGGTGGCGGACATTTCGGGCTGCATTACCATCCGTGAGATGGACGCAGTGCTTGGCCACTGCTCGCTGGAGATGCTCAGGCAGCGGCGGAGCTTCAAGTGGCGGACCTACCCCGCGGATGTGCTGCCGGCGTTCGTGGCCGAGATGGACTTCGATCTCGCCGGCCAGATCAGCGACGCCGTGACCGCAGCCCTGGCGATCGGCGACTGTGGCTACCCTCACCAGGGAGTTCTCGGTGAGGCGTTCCGCGACTTCGCGGCCGGCCGGATGGGCTGGTCACCCGATCCGGGCCGGGTCTTCGCCATAGCCGACGTGATGACCGGTCTCGCCGAGGTGGTCCAGGCGGTCACGCCGCCCGGTTCCGGCATCGTCATCAACCCCCCGGTCTATCCGCCGTTCTCATTCCGGTTCGGCTTCTCGGGCCGCCGCATCGTGACGGCCCCGCTGGTCCGGGACAGCCAGGGCCGTTATGACCTCGACCTGGCCGCCCTCGACGCCGCGCTGGCCGAACCCGGCGTCGCGGCGTACCTGCTGTGCAGCCCGCACAACCCGACCGGCAGCGTCTGGTCGCGGGCGCAACTGGAGGCGGTCGCCGACCTGTGCCAGCGCCACGAGGTGGTCCTGCTGGTGGATGAGATCCATGGGCCGCTGGTGCTGCCGGGCACGCGGTTCGTGCCGTTCCTCTCCCTGGGGCATGAGATCGACGCCCGCACGTTCACCTTCACGTCGGCGTCCAAGGGCTGGAACATCCCGGGACTCAAATGCGGTCTCGCCGTAGCGGGCGCTGACCGCGGCGCCGCGATCATCGAGGAGCGCTGGGAGGCGTTGCTCCCCTCCCACCTGGGCGTGCTCGGCACGATCGCCGCCTACCGCGAGGCGATCGGCTGGCTGGATGCCGCCGTGGCCCAGCTCGATGAGAACCGGTGGCTGCTCGCGCGGCTGCTCCGCGAGCACCTGCCGCAGGTCGGCTACCTGCCGCCGCAGGCCAGCTTCCTGGCCTGGCTGGATTGCCGCGCGCTGGGCCTCGGCGACGATCCATCCACGGTGTTCCTGGACAGGGGCCTGGTAGCGGTCAGCCCGGGGCCCGACTTCGGCGCCGAGGGCCGCGGGTTCGCCCGGCTCAACATGGGCACCTCGCCGGCGCTGCTCGCGGAAGCGGTGCGGCGGATGGCGGCAGCGGTCGGGGCAGCCGGTCACTGAGGGCAACCGCCCGCCTGGCTTCGTTAGGTACCCGTGACGTCACTTCGCGCCCGCACCTGCTGGGCTACTTCGCGGGCTGAGGAAGGTTTCGTCCCCATATCGGCGAATGCGTCAAATGTCCCATCTGGTCACCAGGCCGCTGGCGTGTCAGGGTGAGGTGAGGCCATCTTCCATGGTCAGAGCGTGGAGGGCCTATGGGCAGGGAAGTTCCAGCGATCACGGTGAGCCAGCAGGACCGGCGCCGCTACCGGGAGAAGGTGCGTCGTTGCCTGGACGTGCTGGCTCGGATGCTGCGCGAGTCCAGGTTCGAGACCGCGCCGCAGCGGGTGGGACTCGAGATCGAGTTCAACCTGGTGGATGAGGCCGGGGAACCGTCGATGAAGAGCGCGGAGGCGCTGAAGGCGATCGACGACCCGGGCTGGGCGGCCGAACTGGGCCGCTTCAACCTGGAGATCAACGTGCCGCCCCGGCCGCTGGCTGGCGATGCCCTGGCTCAGCTGGAGGAGCATGTCCGGGCCAGCCTGGTCCGGGCTGACCGCCGGGCACGGGATGTCGGCTGCCGGATGGCGATGATCGGCATCCTGCCCACCCTGCGGGAGGGCGACGTGGGGCCGGAGTCAATGTCCGCCCATCCGCGCTACCAGTTGCTGAACGAGCAGATCTTCGCGGCGCGCGGTGAGGATGCCCGGATCGAGATCGAGGGCCCTGAGCAACTGCTGACCCATGTGGACAACATCATGCCGGAGGCGGCCTGCACCAGTGTCCAGTGCCATCTGCAGGTCAGTCCGGAGGCGTTCGGCAGCTACTGGAACGCCGCCCAGGCCGTGGCGGGCGTGCAGGTCGCGCTGAGCGCGAACTCGCCTTTCCTGTTCGGCCGGGAACTGTGGCGGGAGACCCGGATCACGCTGTTCCAGCAAGCCACCGACACCCGCCCGGAGGAACTTCAGGCGCAGGGGGTCCGGCCCCGGGTGTGGTTCGGGGAACGGTGGATCACCTCGGTGTTTGACCTGTTCGAGGAGAACATCCGGTACTTCCCGGCGCTGCTGCCGCTGTGCGAGGACGAGGACCCGGTGACCCGGCTCGAGAACGGCGGCATCCCGGAACTCGCCGAGCTGACCCTGCACAACGGCACCGTGTACCGGTGGAACCGGCCCGTTTACGCGGTGGTGGGCGGCCAGCCGCACCTGCGGGTCGAGAACCGGGTGCTGCCGGCCGGGCCGACGGTGGCGGACGTCGTCGCCAACGCGGCCTTCTACTACGGCCTGGTCCGGGAGCTCGCCGAGGCGCAGCGGCCGATCTGGACCAGGATGTCGTTCGCGGCGGCCGGGGACAACCTGATAGAAGCGGCCAAGAACGGAATCGACGCGAGCCTCTACTGGCCGGGCCTGGGTGTCGTCCCGGCGACCGAGCTCACCCTGCGCAACCTGCTGCCGCTGGCCCGCGATGGGCTGCGCCGGTGGGGAGTGGACTCCTGTTCCGCGGACCGGTCCCTGGGCATCATCGAGCAGCGCTGCCTGACTGGCCGGACCGGAGCCACCTGGCAGGCGGACACCGTGCATGCGCTGCAGGGCAAAGGCGGGATGCCCCGCAGCGCGGCGCTCCGGGAGATGACGCAGCGCTATATCGAGCACATGCACAGCAACGAGCCGGTGCACACCTGGCCCGTCGGCTGATCCGCGGTGCTGAGGGGTCCCACCGGCGGTCCTGGGTCGCAGGTGTCACTGGCATATCCGGCCACTCAGGGCTGACACTGGCCAATCCGGGGAATGACTTCCGGCGAGGAGGCGCGGTCACTGGTGTGGCCGTCGTTGCGTTTGTGCCCTGAGGTAACCGCCTAATGCAGGAGTAATTCCGTGCCAGGGAACGGCCGAAGGATCGCGATGGCACCAGCCTTTCGGGCCGCCGCGGCCCTCGCTGCTGTCTGGCTGGTCGCGTCGGGATGCGGCGGCAGCTCGGCAAAGACCCAGCCGACCCCTACTCCCACCCCGACCCGGCCTGCTGCGGCGCTCCGGTCTCCGTTCACCGGCAAGCGGGTGGCGTCGCTCGGCCCCGTGCTGGCCGTGAAGATTGACAACATCGCGGCGGCCCGGCCGCCGACCGGCCTGACCCATGCTGACATCGTGTACGTCCTGCCGGTCGAGGGCGGCCTGAGCCGGCTCCTCGCGGTCTTCTCGTCCCACTTCCCATCCGTCATCGGGCCGGTGCGCAGCGCCCGGGAGGAGGACCTTGAGCTGCTGCGCGCGTTCGGGCGCCCGGCATTCGCCTATTCGGGCGCGGATCCGCGGCTTCTGCCGGTCCTGCAGCAGGCCCGGATCGTCAATCTGTATGCCGGGACCGCCGGCGGCTACTACCGCGACTTCAACCGGCTGGCCCCGCACAACTTGTACGCGCATAGCCGGCAGTTGCTGGCCGAGGCGCACGGCGAGAGCACGGCCCGCGACATCGGCTTCCGGTTCGGGCCGGCCCCGGCGGGCGGCAAATCCGCGGCGTCCGCCTCGGCCGCCTACCCGGCTGCCTCGTTCGAATTCCGCTGGTCGGCCGCCAAGGAGCGGTGGCTGGTCTGGATGGATGGCGCGCCGGCGGGCACCACCGAGGGCGGCCAGCTGAGCGCGGCCACGGTCGTCATCCAGTACACAACGGTGCGTGCCTCCCAGTTCCACCCGGCGGGCGAGGAATCGCCGTACGCGCAGACCGTCGGATCTGGCGCCGCGCTGGTGCTGCGCGACGGGCAGGAGTGGCACGTGCACTGGTCCCGCCCGAGTGCCGATGGCGGCACCACGTTCACCGCGGCCTCCGGCCAGCGGATGACGTTTGCCCGCGGCCAGGTCTGGATCATGCTCGCCGCCGGATAGCCGGATAGCCGGATAGCCGGATAGCCGGATAGCCGGATAGCCGGAAAGCCGGAAAGCCGGAAAGCCGGCTGGGCCGCCGAGCCCCGGGCGGTAGCTGCCCGGCAGCCGGCGGCGTACGCTGCGACGTTGTGCTGCCACACGTCGCCGCGATCCGGTACGTCACGCCGCTGCGCGAAGGTGGTTCGCTGCCCGGCCTGATGGAAGCCGATGACCTGGGCACCTACGTGGTCAAGTTCCGTGGTGCGGGCCAGGGCCGCAAGGCGCTCATCGCGGAAGTGGTCAGCGCGCGGCTGGCCCGGGCCTGCGGCCTTGAGGTGCCGGACCTGGTAACCGTCGGCCTGGATCCGGCGCTGGCCCCAGGCGAGCCGGATCAGGAGGTGCAGGACCTGCTGCGGGCCAGCCCCGGGCTCAATCTGGGGGTCGATTACCTGCCGGGCGCGCTGGACTTCGATGCCGCCATGGGCGGGGTCGACGCGGCGCTGGCCGGCCGGGTGATGTGGTTCGACGCGCTGGTCGGCAACGCCGACCGGTCGTGGCGCAATCCGAACATGCTGCTGTGGCACGGGAAGCTCTACCTCATCGATCACGGGGCGACGCTGACGTTCCATCACCGGTGGGAGACGGCGGCGGCGTCCGCGGCCCGCCCGTACGACGCGGCTGACCATGCGCTGGTCGGCTGCGGCGCCCGGGTCGACGAGGCGGACCGGGAACTTTCCGTGCTGGTCAATGAGGGGGTGCTGGCTGAGGCGACCTCGGACATCCCCGAGGAATGGCTGGCGGATGAGCCTGGTTTC
>CAYPQM010000088.1:11731-28653 GCA_964412845.1 uncultured Streptosporangiaceae bacterium | reverse complement strand
ACAAAACCACACACAAACCAAACACTACGAAATTCCAATCTCCCCCCGGTACCGGACAATGCGGATGGCCACCTCACGGGCGAAGACGGACCGGTCCCACCCCTCCCGGAACTCAGGGTCTTCGCGCTGGCGGTCCACGACCTCCTGCAAGGTCGGCAACTCGCTAAGCTTCACAGGCCCTCCACCTCCTCCAGCCGTTCCTCCGCCGCCACGACAGCTTGCTTGAACCCGCGCGGGTCAGCCTCGGCTTCCGGGCCCACCGCTGCTCAGCCCAAGGAAGCCACCATGCACCTCCCCGGCCACGGAAGGTGATCTCGCGCCACATTCGACGGAGAACACGCACTACTTGAATACGCAATCCCACCAGCCGAACCGGTACCCAGGTACCGGGCTTCATCGTGACTGACCAAGCCGCACGGCGGCCTGCCGTCCCGGGCGCCTGCGCCGGCCCGTCACACAGCGACAGTCCCATGCCATTCGCCTTGAAATGCACCAGGTGTCACAGCGGCGTCGCCCTGAGCCACTAAATAGTGATCAGTCAGCTTGGACCCCACGCGAGGGGAGGGCGCCGGTGTCATCAACGAGCCTCGGCAAGATCGCGGCCGGAATCGCCGGAACGACAGGGACTAGTGGCCTGGGGGTCGCTGGTTTCGCGGTGCTCCGGATGACATCGGCGCGCGCCGTGCCTGGTGGGGCGTGGGCCGCGCTGGTGACGCTGGGGGCGGCGACTGCGCTGGTTAGCTCCCTTGGGCTGATCTTGGAGTACCGGCTCAAGAAGCGCGGCCTCGAAGAACGGGCCAGGGAAGCGCAGTCGGCTGCAGACCTGCAGAAGGCCCGTCTGGAGATACACCGGGTTGTGCTGGAGAAGGCCGCAGGAGAACCGGGGAGCGCACAGAGTTACCGGGAACTGATCATCGCGGACGCATTGCACCTGTCGGTGGAGCAGAACGGGGTGCGCCTCGCTGACCGGGCGCACGTGCATCTCTACGGGCCCCAGGCCACGCCCGGGCCGCCGGATGGACCACCATGACCGCCAGGCAGCGTGCACACCAAAGGCGCCCGGCCGGGCGCGTCAGTCCGCCACCGTCGCGGGGGATGTCACAGATGACGGCGCTCCCGGCACTACTTACCGTCAACTGCTGTGGGGGGCAGAACGCCAGCGCACGAGGGGGGTGGAGGATGCAGTACAGACGATCCGATGCGGCGGCTGAGGCCATCGCCCCGGTCTGCAGGAGTCAATGTGGTGGATGACGGCAGCACGCCTGCGCCCGATATTCCTGCTATTCCACCGAAAGCAGTCACTTCCCGCCGGCACGATCTCACCGACGTGTCGCACGTGGAGTTCGCGACATTCTATCAAGCGGAGATGCCCAGGCTGGTCCTTAGCTTAATAAGATGCTGGCCTAATAAAAACGATGCGGAGGAAGCTGCACAGCGTGCCTTCGCTCTGCTATTCGAGCAATGGGATAACGTAACCTACCCAAGGGCGTGGCTGCGGACAGTGGCTTTCCGCAGTCTCCTTAGGCTGCCAGTAAAGAATGAGAGCCCGCTCGCGGGCCACGAACAGCCTGATGCCCTGGACCCCTCAGCACACGTGGAGCATCACGAGGAGCAGGACGCTGTGCTCTTCGCACTGCATCAGCTGCCCCTGACACAGAGGCAGGTATTCGCCTTGCACTTCGACAAATTTAAGACTTGCGAGATTGCCGAAATACTGAACATGAAGGAGGCGGCAGTGCGACAGAATCTGGCGAGAGCCCGCGCCGCACTCAAAGGACTACTGGGATTGACCTAGCAAGGAGCCTTAGCCAGGCTACCTTATCGCCTAAAGGGAGGGTGCATTGAACGACAACGAGCTTGATCCTAGCGGCGACGCCGGAAATCAAAGCGACACCGAGCTGAACGCCATGCTGGCCGCTGCCGACGAGCGCCTGCTTGCTGCCATTCTCCGCGACCTCGACCTCGACGCCGGCCTGGCCCAGATCATTGGCGATCCTCCCCACCGTGAGACATCCCCACCCGCCGCGGCCGTAAGCTCACCACCAGCCAAGAGCACGCACGATCTGGGTGCGGGCCCGTACACACGCGAACTGCTCGCACCCCCGCCGAGCAGCGTCCACAGCCGGATCGCACTCCTGAGGTTCGAGATCCTGGACCTGGCCGACGGCACTGATGACACCCGCGTGTGCGCCACCACTGCTGCGCTACTTCGCGGCTCTGCGTCTAGCCTCAAGGAACTCAACCGCGGCCTGGAAGCGCGTGAGCTAGCACGCCGCGACGCGATCTCGCTAATGAGCGATGTTGACCTGGCGCTGGAGAAAGCCCTCGATACCCAAGAGAAAGCCATCGAGGCCCAGCAGCGCGCGGTAACCGCATCGCTGACATACCAGGACTGGAGGCCGCCATGGCGGCTGCGGGTGATTACGTACCTGCTAACGATTGTTCCAGCGGCTATAGCTTTCCCTGTGCTCATCGCACTGATTTGGGTTACTACGGGTCATTCGTTTTCGGGTCTGCTCCAGGCAGGCATGGTGATCGCGTCGATCGGGAGCGCGGCCACCGTCACCAGGCTCATGATCGCGAGATGGGACTACATACCCTCGACTGCGACCCACAGAACTGCAGCAGCGAGAGCCAACGGAATGACAGCGCCGGGAGCGCATAGAACAGCCGCACGGGGAGCGCATAGAACAGCCGCACGGGGAACCCGCAGGCCAGCCGCAGGGAGAGCGCAGATTACAGCAGATGTATCGGAAAGAGGCTGCGCCACTAGGATAGAGGTCGGCCGCCAAGCCGATCAGAATACGACGCACTCGATAAATCTGTCCACAGCGTCCTCCACCTCGCTATGCGATCAGACCGGAAATATCAACGACTTCCGAAAGGAACTCGACCAGATACAAGCCGGCGTGATCCGGTTGTTTGGTGAGGTAGACGACCACTCCCCGCGCTGCGCACCCCACGCTTAACCCCCGGTTCCATCGCGGTTCCGGGCACCCGATGGACGAGTTCCGCGACCATCGGCCGTTCCAGCCTGGCAGTTACCGACCCCTACCCCCAGAAGATCGCACCAGCCCGACCCGATCGCTCTGGCTGGTCGCGGAACTGGGATGGGCACCAGACCGGTGATCAGGCCACCCGGACACGGGTCGGTGGCTCTGCCAGTCCAACCGGCCCGGACCGTGAGCTTACGGGGCAACTGTGACGACTCCGTCACCTCCGGGGCGTGCCCGACCAAGTGGCCGGGGAACTGGACCGCTTGCCGTCCAAGGTCTCCAGCCAGGAACTACGGAGAGCTCCCCTGGCTACCACCCCATAGAGAGACCCGCAGCACTATGCGCCACGGAGGCCGGCTCCTGCCCTGGCCCACGGCTGGCGGCCTGCTGTGCCATCGCCAGTATCTCGCTGACATCGGCGGATTCGATCCCGAGCTCGACGTCCCCTACGGGGAAGGTAACGGCCAGCGGCCGATGACCGCGGTGGCCGGCGACCTGCAGCTCGTCGGGCAGCTGGCCGCCAAGGCTGCGGTCGCGACGCTGCTCGAGCGCGCGCGCTTTCAGATCCCCCAAACAGGTCTGGAGATCCTAGGCACGGCGCGCCTGGTCCAGCAGCAGTACGCAAGCCTCGACCTCGACTTGGCCGACGCGGTCAATGTGGCACTGGCGGCCCGGTACCGGACCGACGCGGTGCTCACGCTCGACCGGCGCGGCTTCCGCGCAATGCGCCCTCTCACCTCGCACAAGTGGTTCCGGCTCCTGCCCGACGATCTATAGGCCGGGCTTGACGCCGCACCGTGCTGGGAGCAGTAGCGGGCCGCCACAGTTTGCCAGCCGCCCCGGCAGTCGACGGAGAACACCTCGCTGATCTGGAGGGTGGAAACCAGCGAGCACGCGTCCGGTCACGCGGTCAGCTGGTGCCGGGAATCTCAGGCATGTTGCCGTTGCGTATTTCGTTGATCAGGGTCTGGACAGCCCATCCGAGGAAGGGTCCGGATTCGGTCCCGGGACGCCGAACCCTTCGCGCATTCGCATCCACGTCTGCGACGAGCCCAGGGCGCACACAAGACCAGCGATTCGGGCCCGGGCATCATTTGGCCGATGCCAGTCGCGGGCGCACCGGTGTAACTTGGGACGGGACAGGTTTTCTTACTGGGCATAGCCTGTGGGCGGGGGTTATGACGGGGCATGTGTTCTTAAGCCATACCTCTGACATGGCAGGGTATCCAGAGGGCGGACCGTTTGCGCAAGCAGCCCTGGATGCGGTGGGCCGGGCTGGGATGGTGCCGGTCGATATGCGGTATTTCGCCGCACGGGATGGCAAGCCTGCTGATTACTGCAGCCAGCGCGTGCGCGAATGTGAGATCTACGTTGCGGTGATCGGCTTCCGGTATGGCTCGTTCGTCCCGGGCGAGACGCTTTCTTATACGGAGCTGGAGTTTCAGGCGGCCGGTGACGCAGGCATCCCCAGGCTGGTTTTCTTGCTGGAGCAGGCGGCGTGCCCGGCCGGCTTGGCGGACACCGATCGCGGGCCGGTAGAGGGATTCCGGCGGCGGCTGCGCGATGCCGGGTTGGTCGTCCGCACCTTTACCTCCTGCGATCGCCTGGAGCTTGAGGTATTCCACGCGCTGAGCGAGCTGGCCAGCGGCAGGCTGCCGGCCGGGCCCCCGGCGATGCTGGTGGGGCTGCCGCGTCAGCGGCCGGCTGGCGTTGGGCAGGCGCTAGACGGCAGGACGTCAGCGCCGGCCGGCAACGCGGGGGCGCCGACTGCCGCTGTCCACGGGTTGCCGCGCGACACCGCCAGCTTCACTGGCCGGGCGGCGGAGCTTGAGCTGCTGATCCGGCAGGCCAACGCGGACCTCGCTGGCGCCAGGACCGGGAGCGTTGTGGGTGTGCACGCGATTGACGGGATGGCCGGGATCGGCAAGACGACGCTCGCCGTGCATGCGGCGCACCTGCTCGCGCCGCGTTTCCCGGATGGGCAGTTTTTCCTGCCGTTGCATTCGCACACGCCTGGCCAGCAGCCCGCGGACCCTGGCTCGGCGCTGGGCACGCTGCTACTTGCCGCTGGGATTACCACCGGTCAGATCCCCGATGGCGTGGACGCGCGGGCGATGATGTGGCGCAACGGCATTGCCGGCAAGAGGGTGCTGCTCGTGCTGGATGACGCCGCCAGCCACGAACAGGTCCGGCCGCTGCTGCCCGGCAGCGCGGGCAGCCTGGTGCTCATCACCAGCCGCCGCAGGCTGGCTGCCCTGGAAGAGGCCACTTCGATCAGCCTCGGCACGATGCCCCCGGACGATGCGGCGGAACTGTTCGGCCGCCTCGCCAGCCGGGCCGAAGGCGGAGCCTGGGCGTGTGCCGAGATCCCCCGGCTGTGCGGGTACCTGCCGCTCGCCATCCGCCTGATCGCGGGGACATTGCGCCGTCACCCGTCATGGACCGTGACCGACCTGGCTGCCGAGCTGACCACGTCAAAAGACCGGATCGCCGCGATGCGCGCCGAGAACATCTCAGTCGGCGCAGCGTTCGGCCTGTCCTATCAAGACCTCACACCTGGCCCGCAGCAGCTCTTCCGCCGACTCGGCCTGCATCCCGGCATCAGCTTTGATGTCTACGCGGCCACCGCGCTCAACGGCGCGAGCCTGGAGGCCACCCGTGATCATCTCGATGAACTCTATGACCATCACGTCATCACCGAACCCGCGCGTGGCCGCTACCGCCTGCATGACCTCATCGGCGAGCACGCCCGCAGCCTCGCGGCGGGCGACGACCCCGCGGGCCGCGAGGCAGCGGCCGGCCGGCTCCTTGACTACTACCTGCACGTGGCCACCGCCGCCAATCGCCTCATCGCCCGGCGTCCCCCAGCGGATGCTCCCCTGCTGTCCTGCCCCCCGGCGGCAGCGCCGGAACTTTCCACCCGGGACGAGGCTATGACCTGGCTAGAAGCGGAGCGCGCCAATCTGCTTTCCGCTGCGCAATCCACTGCCGCGCATGCCAGGCCCGTCTACGCCGTGTGGATACCCGCCCAGCTCAGCGAGTTCCTCCGGACCCGCGGCTACTGGGACGAGGCATTCACCTTGCACCAGGGCGCCGTGGCCGTCGCCCTGACCACCCAAGACCTGGCCGGCCAGTCCGTGGCGCTTGCCAATCTCGGCCACGCGCAATGGCTCGCCGGCCACTATCCATCCGCGGCCGCATCGCTCACCCAGGCGCTCGGCCTGTGCCGGGACTTGGGCGACCAGCTCGGCCAGGCGGAGGCCCTCAACTCCCTGGGCCGCATGCAGATCTTCATTGACGACTACCCGGCTGCCACCGGGTCACTCACCGAGGCGCTGCGCTTGTGCCGCGACCTCGGCGACCGGCTCGGCGAGGCCACCGCGCTGGACTACCTCGGCATCGTGCAATGCGCGACCGCTGATTTCCCGGCCGCGTCCGCCTCGCTCCATGCGGCACTAGCCCTTTACCGGGATCTCGGCGACAAGCACGGCGAGGCGTCGGCCCTCACTTCCCTTGGCGATTTGCAGCACTGCACGGGCGATTATCAGTCGGCCACGGCAACGCTCACCCAAGCGTCGGGCCTGTGCCAGGATCTGGGAGACCGACGCGGCCTTGGCCATGCCCTGCACCTCCTCGGCGTCGTGCAGCACCTCCTGGGTGACTACCAGGCGTCGACCGCATCGCTCACCAAGGCGCTAGCCATAAACCGGGATCTCGGCCAGCGCCACGGCCTCGCCGCCGACCTCGCCGAGCTCGGAGTCGTGCAGCACCTCACTGGCGAGCACGCGGCCGCCGGGGAATCCCTTGCCCAGGCCATGGGCGGGTTCCGGGACGTCGGCGACCGGCAGGGCCAAGCCGAGGTCCTCAATCGCCTCGGTGCGCTACTGGCAGAGACTTCCGGCCCTGACTGTGGCATTCCCCGCCACATCCAAGCGCTTGGCATTGCCCGCGACATCGGGTCACCAAAGGACGAGGCGGACGCACTCGATGGAATCGGCAGATGCCACATCCAGGCCGGCGCCATCAAGGACGGCATCACCCACCTGCGCCTGGCACTAGAGATCTACCAGCGGATCGGCTCCCCCGCCGCTGAGCACATCCAAGAGACTCTGCGGGCCGTGGCATCAGACGATTACCCGCGGCCAGGACGACCTCACTCGAAGCCGGGCCCCCTCGACTCGGTAGCTCCTTGAGGCAAAGGGATCAGGTCAGCCCGGCCGCAGGCCACAGAAAAACGAGTAGGCGGCGAACCCCGCCAACCGTGCGTCGTCCCAGGCGAGCGGCGCGAACGCGACTGGCGGACTGGCGGACTGGTGAACAGCGCGCGCTCGTTCCTGCGGGCAGTGTGGGCTGCGGTGTCATGCAGGTTGGCGTAGGCGCAACCTCAAGACCTGGGGTTGCCCCGCTGTTCCACACCAGGCAGCCACCACAGTGACGGACCAGCAGGACGTGCACCACACCTGTTGCTCACACACGTGGCAGCTGGCAGTGCGCTGACCAGCGACTATCTAGACCCAGCCGGACTAAGATCGGCCCAACCCCAAGAGAACACCTGACCTGCGGCGCCGCAGTTCGCGTGAGACATCGCCCGCCAGGTTGTCTCATTCGAGGCGATACCGTCGATGATTTCGCGGTCGGATGCTTCAGATTGTCAGAGACGATCTGTGGCCTGCTGGGCCAGCTTGCAGGCGTTGGCCTGGTCAGCGAGCGGCCCCTGTCCGATGCCGTTCCCTGCCGATGCCGCGCGCCGCTGGCCGCCCAGTGATGCCCGGTTCTGCTGCCATGGCGCCGCCATCCGTTAAAAGGCCCGACCGCCTATGCTGGCGATCGAGCCTCTGACCTCGTACTTCCTGGTAGCGGGGGCAGGACATGAACCTGCGACCTCTGGGTTTATGAGGACAGAGGGGCACGGTTCAACCCTGTCCGGCAGCTACCGGCACTCACTGTAAGAGTAACTCTAATCAACGACTATGTAGTCATGAGCAAGCGCACAGCGACACCGGTCCGGTTCGACGTCCCCGTTGCCGAAAGGCTGGCCTCATTCGTGGCAGCAAACCCCGGCATGTCCCTGTCGTCGGCCGCGAACAGGCTCGTCGATGAAGCCCTCAGGACCAGCGAGCATCCCGGGATCACGTTCCGGCCTGGCCCCACCGGCCGGCGGGCAGGCCTCGCGAGCGGGCCCGACGTATGGGAAGTCGTCCGCGCGGTCAGATCCGCCCGCACCGCGGAACCTGATCTGGCCGAGGACGACCTGCTCGCCCTCGTGGCCGGCAACACTGGTACTCCCCTTCGCCTCATCCGTATCGCCACCAGGTACTGGGCGTCCTACCCTGACGAGATCGACGCGGAAATCACCGCCGCCAGCACCGCCGAAGACGCCGCCGAGGATGCATGGCGGCGCGAACGCCAGCTACTTGCCGGGTAACGCACATGAGCCACCCAATACTGCTGGATGAGATGTTCTCGGGGACCATCGCCGAGGAGTTGCGCGCCAAGGGCCACGATGCACAGGCAGTCGTCACCGACCCCACGCTTATCTCGCTCCCCGACGATCAGGTACTCGCCCGCGCCGCAGCAGCCGGACGCGCCCTGGTCACCGCCAACATCAAGGATTTCATGCCCCTCGACGCCCAGTACCGCGCCGCCGGCCAGACGCACGCCGGCCTCATCCTTGTCTCGGCCAAGACCTTCGCCCAGGACCGCACCTCACCGGCGGCCAGGACGGGGTCGGCCTGGGCTTGTCCATCGCCGCAGCGGTGGCCGACGCCCACGGCGGGACGGTGACGGCCCGCAGCCAGCCCGGCGGCGGGCTGGACGTCACCGTACGGCTTCCGGCCGGACAGGTCCAGACGGATCGTGATCAGCGTTCTGGCGTGGCCGACGATCGCCAGCCGCCACGCGGCGTCTTATCCCGTTGCCGTTCGTTCACATGGGTCTCCTTAGTGATCAGAGACCCAGACGTCAACGATGCCTGTCGGGATTGACTTGTCGGGAATCCAAGAGCGGAAAAATGCCGCGCGCCGCGCGCGGATCGCCTCGAATGTCAGTGGCCGGAAGTAAGCGAAGACCGGCGGCTAAGCGAAGACACGTGGCCGCCGACCTTCCCGTTAGTCGTTTCTGGCTACCTCCGGGCCCGTGATGCGGGTCAGGATCGGGAACGTCGCCGCGATGATCGCCAGGGACACTATGATGCCGCCGACGGTCAGCAGGTAGTACGCAAGGCCCGGCGCGACCATCGGGCGGTTCTGCGCCTCCGTCGCGTACATCGCGGCGGCGCCGAAGCCCGTCCCGATCGCCACAACCGCCACCGTGAGCAGCGGGACCGCGCCCTCCAGCGCGACGACGCCGCGTAGCGTGGACAGCCGCGCGCCGGTGAGCCGCAGCAGGCTGAACGGCCGCTTGCGCTCCGCGAACCCCGCCGCGATGCCCGCCGCCAGCGTGCACCCGGCGATCGCCAGGCTGACCAGGATCACCACGTTGGCGAGCTGCTGGTAGCCGGAGTTCCGCGAGTTGTGCTGCTCGGCGATGTCGGCGTAGGTGGACGGCGGGGAGACCGTCGGGTAAACGCTCGCTTCCAGCAGCGTCCGCGCCCGCTCGACTGTCGCCGTGGCGCCGTTCGTCGCCACGTTGATGCCGTCCACGCCGAGGGCGTCGAGTCCGGCGACCGACACATTCGCGGCCGGCCAGGTGTACGTGTCCACGTTCGAGTTGAAGCCGAGGGGACCGCTGAAGCCGTCCGCCGGGAACTCGGCCGTTGCCGCGCCTGCCGGGCAGCGGCCGAGCGCGGGCACGGTCGCGAGCTGCGCGCACGAGACCACGCCGGCCGGGATCGGGGTGACGCGGCCGTCGGTGTTGACGCCGAACGCGTTGACGCCGAGGTTCTCGAAACGGCCAGGGATCATCAGCCCGGGGACCGCGCGCACCACGAGCACCCCCGGCACGCCGGGCACCGCACTCAGCTGGGCGGCGAGCGGCGCGGCGGGCGCGGCCGGCCCCGGGTTCGCGGGGCCAGACCGCGCTCCCGGGCCGCTGTTCCGGGCGAGCGCATTCGACGCCGATATCTGCGCGGTCAGCACGTGCGACTCGGTGATGTTGCCGAACCTGGTGGGGTCTTTGGCGTCCTGCGTGGTGATCGCGATCGTCGCGACGGTGGTGACCAGCAGCGCGAGCACCAGGCCGCTGACGGAACGGAACGCGGCCCGCGGGTCGTCGCCGATGCGCCGGGCGGCGATCAGCGTGCCGGGGCGGCTGGTCCACCGGGCCATGAGCCGCGCGGCGGCCATGGTGAGCCACGGCCCGGCGATGAACAGCCCGATGATGATCAGCGCGAAGCTGGTCACGAACGCCTGGATCTCCTCCTGGATCGAGGCCGGGTGCCCGTGCGCCTCCCAGAAGCCGAGCTCAGCTAGGCCGAGGAGCAACAGCACCACCCGCCAGACACCAGGCGGCTTCGGCGTCACCCGGCGCGTGACGCCGAGCGGGGAGATGTTCACCCGGCGCAGCGCCAGTCGCGCTGCCACAGCGGCGGCCACCGGCACGCCGACCGCGACGACGATGACGTCGAACAGGCTAAGCGTCAGTTCGCCGGGGAAGAACGGCTGGCCGACGAACGGGATGCCCGCCACCGGGATGCGCAGCCCGAAGAAGATCGCGAACCCGGCGGCCACGCCCAGCAGGGCCGCCGCGGTCGACTCCACCGCCGCGAGCACGGACACCTGCGTGCGGGTCGCGCCGACCAGGCGCATCGCCGCGAACCGCTCCTCCCGGCGGGCGGCCGACAGCCGAGTCGCGGTGCCGATGAAGATCAGTACCGGCAGCAGGATCGCCAGCGCGACGACGGACAAGATCAGGTCGGTGCCGCTCGCCGGCGCGCCGGTGTCGGCCGGCATGTACTTGAGCCCGTTGGGGTTAAAGTTCGGCGGGAGCTTCGGCCGATGGCCCTTCCTGGCGGGGGAAATCGTGACACTCCCGCCGAGGTTGCCCGGCGCGGTGGTCGCGATAGCGGTCACCTTTACGCTGCCCACGGCCGTCGCCAGTTGCGCCGGGGTGCGCCCGACGACGATGACGAGCGAGTTAGGCGAGGGCAGCGCGGCGTCGCCGATGATCTCGGCCAGGTGCCCCGGGTAGCGGTCAGCCAACTGATCCGCCGGAACGGACCGCAGCAGCGCCTCGAGCGCGGGCGAGGCGTAGTACGTCCCCGGCGCCGGGTCATGGGACAG
Organism: uncultured Streptosporangiaceae bacterium; assembly: GCA_964412845.1. Taxonomy (GTDB): domain Bacteria; phylum Actinomycetota; class Actinomycetes; order Streptosporangiales; family Streptosporangiaceae; genus JAWWPY01. The sequence goes on along the minus strand of CAYPQM010000088.1, from coordinate 17,438 downwards.
CCCCGGCGGCACCGGCGAGGAAGCGCCGGTGGCCGCGACGTCGAAGCGGCTGATCGTCTGGCCGTCGTAGATGTCGCTGGTTGGCTGCCACCACAGCGGCGCGACCCCCGTGGCCGGCCCCGGCGCCGCCCCCTGGGTGCCGGTCCAGAACCACGCGTGCCGGTGGTTCCACGAAGTGACCGCGTTGGTCGCGGCCACTGCGGTGAGCAGCAGCCCGACGCCGAGCCCGACCGCGACCGCAAGGATGACCAGCCGGGTAACGGCGTCGCGCCCCCCGTTCACGGCCAGCCGCAGCCCAAGCCCGACTGTGCCAGACCTGTTCATACCGGAACGGCTAGCGTCCCGTTCGAGCGTGCCAACCCCGCTCACAGTTTCGCCCCGGTAAGCGTGCTGATCGCGCTCGTGTCCCGCTCGATCGCGGTTGCCGCGCTCATGGCTTTGCCCCGGTGAGCGTGCCGACCGTGCCATCCCGCACGACGACCTCGCGGTCGGCGTACGCGGCGACCCGGGCGTCGTGAGTGACCAGGACGACCGTGGTCCCCTGCTCGCGGACCGCGCTCACCAGCAGGTTCATCACCAGCTCGCCGGACATCGAGTCCAGCGACCCGGTCGGCTCGTCGGCGAATAGCACTTCGGGCTCGGCGACCAGGCCGCGGGCCAGCGCGACGCGCTGCGCCTGCCCGCCGGACAGCTCACCGGACCGCCGGGACTCGAGCCCGTCCAGCCCGAGCGTGGGTAACCACGTGCGCGCCGCCGCCATTGCCGGCCCGCGCCGCATGCCGGACAGCAGCAACGGCAGCGCGACGTTCTCCTCGGCGGTGAGCTCGGGCACGAGCTGCCCGGACTGGAACACGAACCCGAACCGGTCCCGCCGCAGCGCACTGCGCTTGTCGTCGCTGAGCTGGTCGAGCCGCATCCCGTTGAAATGCACTTCCCCCGAGGAAGGCACCAGGATCCCGGCCAGGCAGTACAGCAGCGTCGACTTCCCGGACCCGCTGGGCCCCATGACGGCGACGATCTCGCCCTTGGCGACGCGCAGCGACGCCCCGCGCAGCGCCGGCGTGCTGCCGAACGACAGCGACAGATCGACGGCCTCGATGAACTTCCCCGACGCGCCGTGGCCGTGTCCCGTGACACTGAGGTTCGGGGCGCTGTGCCCAGCGGCGCCGTGCCCAGCGGCGTTGTAATCGGGAGTCATGACCGCCCCTGCACTGTCCGCGCGATCATGTCCAGCCGCGCCGCCGTGTGGTCGATCCATCGCAGGTCCGCCTCCAGGCGGTAGAGGGCGTGGTCGGCGAGCAGCACGTCGAGGATGCCGCGCTGCCGCTTGAACTCGGTGAGCTCGCGCATCCGCTGCAGGTGCGCCGCCCGCTGGACGTCAAGGTAGTTGTCGGCGTGCTTGCCGAGCATGAGCGCGAGCACGACCTTGGCGAACAGTTCGCTCTGCAGGTCGGGCTCCGGCGGCGCGGGCTCGGCGAGCCACTTCTCCACGTCGGCGACGCCCTCGTCGGTGATGATGTACCGGCGCCGTTCCGGCCCGGCCCCGTGCTCGACGGGCCCGGCCACGGCCTTCCCGTCCCTGGCCAGCCGCGACAGCGTGGCATACACCTGGCTGTAGCGCAGCGGCCGCCCTTGCCCGAAGTAAGCGTCGTAGTCGCGCTTCAGGTCATATCCATGGCTGGGCCCGCGCTCAAGCAGCCCCAACAGCGTCAGCGGAACACTCATACCCGAGAGACTACTTCACAAGTAGTCTCTCGGATAGTAGTTGACCTACTCTCCTGGAGAGATAGTTGCCACGGACTTGAGGCCAGGGGCCGGGCGGCCGGGCGGGGCCGGGCCCGGGGCACGGCTACGGGACCCGTCCGGGGCGGATTCTGGGCCGTCGCTGGCGACGGGGCGGGCAAGGTCGCTGCCGCGTGAGCCGCCGTGCATGTCGCACAGGCCCGATCCCACGGACAACCGCGGACTAACGATCAAGAGGCCCGACCGCCGTACTGGCGATCAGACCTCTTACCTGCAACTACTTGGTAGCGGGGGCAGGATTTGAACCTGCGACCTCTGGGTTATGAGCCCAGCGAGCTACCGAACTGCTCCACCCCGCGTCGTTGTGCCTTCACTCTAGGGGGTGCCGCAGCCCGAGGCAAATCGCTCAGCGCCGCACGACCGCCGCACGACCGTCGCCAGACCGCCGGCCTCCAGCGCCGCACGACCGCCGCACGACCGCCGCCAGCCCGCCCGCCAGGCCGCCGGCCTCAGCGCCGCCGGACCGCTACCAGGAAGCGGCCAGAACGCAGCCTCGGCGCGTCACCACATCGCCGCCTGCCGCACCGCGATGAAGCCGAGACTGGGCCAGGATGACGCGCCCGAAGGACTAGCCAGATCCAGCCGACGCGTCCTGACCGGACTGACCCGTCTGGGAGCGGAGCACGAGGACGACCGCCACGATCACCAGGCCCCCGCCGATCAGCATGGACGTGGTTACGGACTCGCCGAGCAGGGTGGTGCCGAGCAGAACGGCGATGATCGGGTTCACGTACGCGTACGTCGCGACGGTGGCGGTCGGCAGGTTGCGCACGGCCACCAGGTAAGCGGGGAGCGCGAGGATGGACCCGGGGCCGATCAAGTAGAGCAGGGCGAGCAGGGATCGCAACGACACGAGCCCAGGATGGAACTGCCCGATCTCCCCGGCCGCCACGGCGGCCACCAGCAGCACAACCCCTCCGGTGATCATCTCCATCGCGGTGGCGAGCAGCGGCCGGGCAGGCAGCGGCAGCCTGCGGGACAGGATGGTGCCGGACGCCCAGCTGACGGCAGCCACCAGAATGACCACGACGCCGGCCCCGCCAATGCCGCCCGCCGCGCGTCCCCGCAGCCACGCGCCGGCCAGCGAACCCACCCCCGCCAGCAGGCCGACCCCGGCCACCCCGGCCAGCAGGCCGACCAGCGCGACCGGCAGGATGGGAGCCCGGTTGATGACGCGGTCGATCACGATGAGCCACAGCGGCACCGTGGCCACCAGGAGTGACGCGAGCCCCGACGGGACACTCCGCTCGCCCCACGTCACCCCGCCGTTGCCACCGGCCAGCAGCAGCGTGCCCACCGCGACGGCTGCCGCCCATCCGGCGAGCCGCGGCCGGTCGGCGGCGCGCAGCGCCGGCGGTCCGCCCCGCAGCGCCACGGGGAACAGCCCGAGCCCGGCCAGCACATACCTGACCCCCGCCATCAGCAGCGGCGGCAGGGTTTCCACACCCACCCGGATGGCGAAGTAGGTGCTCCCCCAGACCACCCAGACGACCAGCAGCGCAATCCAGCCAATACGCCGCACGCTCCGTCCGCGCTCCATCCCGCCCGCCGCGGCGGGGTCAGCTGGGTGCCCCGGAAGCCCCGGCCGGGCCGACGTGGCCCCCACCGGCCCGACCGGCCCGACCGGCCCGGGCGGCCCGGGCGGCCCCACCGGTTCGGGCGGTTCGGGCGGTTCGGGCGGTGGATCTGGCACGGTCACGCTCTGGTGAGCGACGACCCCGGCGTGGACTCCCACAGCACGTAGCGGATCTGCCACGGGGCCGTGGGCGGCTGGGTCAGCTCGTGCGCGTCCTGCGTTGTGGTCAGGTCCAGCACCTTGCTTGACGCATACCCGTACCGGGTGAACTCAGCGGAGCCGGAACCGATCAGGACAGGACGCCTGCCCGCGGCCGTGATGGCGCTCAGCACCATCTGCACATCGGTCGGCGACGCCCCGGCCATGACCCCCGCCGGCACGTTGCACATGCCCCTGATCAGCTGGCTGAACTGGCCCGCGGCCACCCGGTCGAGGATCACCACGGTGGTGGACGCGCTGAGCGTCCCGCACACCTCGTTCACCACGGCGGCCTGGCCGGCGCCGACCCGGTTCAGCGCCAGGCCGCCGCCTGCTGGCGCGACGGAACCCTGCGCCGCGGTGAAGGTCAGGCCAAACCCGAAGGTGGCCAGGGCCGTGGGCAGCGCCATGGCCGCGAAGAAACACGCCGCGGCCGACGACACGGCGACCGGCCCCGCGCCTCGTTCCCTGGCCCGGGCGGCCAGCCACGACGACACCCAGATGGCGCAGAGAATGAGCCCGGGCAGCAGCACGGGTAGCAGCCTGCGGCTGGCCCACGGCTGGTCCGGCACGGTGCTCGGCCGCCACAGCACGCTGACCGCCGCCCAGCCGATGACCAGCAGCGGCAGCGCCCACACGCGTGCCGCGGCGTCCGGGTCCCGCCAGGTGAGCAGCGCGCGCAGGCAGCGGCGGGCGAGCAGCGCGACACCGGCGGTGCCGAGCAGCACGGCCGGCGCCCCGATGTACCAGATGACCCAGTACAGGCTGTGCTCCGAGTACAGCCGCGTCGGGTCAGCAGGCAGGTGCAGCAGCCGCTGCAACGCGGCCACGTAGGCGATGGTGCCCCGGCTCGCGCTGCCCCGGACGGTCTGCACAAACGGGCGGGCCGCGAAACCGATCGCCGCCGCCACGCAGAGCACTCCGGCCGCCTCAGGCAGCCAGCGCAGTGGCCGCCGGGCCAGCAGGCGCCGCACCGGCCGCCGGGCCGCGCCGTACCAGGCCACCGCGATCCCCGCGGCCACGACCACAGCGGTCCCGAGAACGATCAGCCCGAGGTTCCGCAGCGAGGGCGAAAGAGCCCGCAGGTAGCTGGGGGTGAGCAGGTAACCGGTGGCGAGGCCGCCGCCAACTCCGATCAACAACCCGCTACCCAACGGAACCGTCTGTGATCTCTGCCCGGCGATCAGCACGCCGATGAACAGTACGGCCGGCACCACCACGCTGAGCCCGCCGATCAGCACCAGCGAAACCAGGCCGAGCGCGAACCCGCCGACGCAGGCCGCCGCACTCGCCGATGTGAACCATCCGGGCCGGGGAGCCAGCCAGCCAGGCCGTGGCGCCAGCCAGCCGAACCACCGGGCCAGCCACTCGGGCCAGCCGTCCAGCCTCCGCCCGGCGGCCCGGTGCCGGGCTCGGTCCACCGCGGAGCCACTGACCAGCGAGTCGATGACCAGGCAGAGGCCGCCGAAGATCAGCACCTGAACCAACGGCTCGCCGAACGCGGACCTGCTGGCGTACTGCTCGGGCAACGTAAGGGCGAGCACGAGGGCGGCCGCCGGGGCCCACTGCGGGCCGGCCAGGCGGCCCGCGAGGCCGCCGAAGGTAAGCACCGCGAACGCCCCGAGGATCGGGCTGACCAGCGCTGCGCCGGTGAGGCCGTGCAACCAGAACCCGGCGGCCAGGATGACCGGCAGGCCCGCCATGAATTGCGGTTCGAGCGCCGCGGACTGCGCGGAGAAGCCCGCGCTAGAGAAGGTCAGCCCCGGATGCGGGCCACCGAACGCGGCGAGCGATTGCGGTATGGGCAGCGAACCGTGCTGCGCAATCCAGTAGCCGAACTGCAGCAGTGCCCCGGGATCGCGCAGCACGATGATCTGCGGCGAGTTCAGCAGGATCTGCCAGGCGGCGAATCCGGCCGCTACCGCGAGCGTGCCGCCCAGGCCCCACCAGGCGGGCCAGGCCCGGACCGGGCCACGCTCCGCGACGCCGGCCTGGTCAGCTTGCCCCGTCTTCTCCGCCGCCCCGGCAGCCTGCTCGGGCTCTCCGACAATGCGCTCCATGTCCCCGGTATTGACCATGTCCCCGGTATTGACCACGTCCGCGGCGTTCACCACGTCCGCGGCGTTCACC
>CAYPQM010000088.1:0-11631 GCA_964412845.1 uncultured Streptosporangiaceae bacterium | reverse complement strand
TCCCCGGCGCTCACCCCATCCCCGGCGCTCACCCCATCCCCGGCGCTCACCGTTTCCCTGGCGTTGGCCCCGATCCCGCTGTCCCCGGCGGTCCCGGCGGCCCGGAGTGCCGCCGCCGACCGGACCGGGCCCGGCCAGCGGGCCGGCACGTCCCGGAGGGTGGCGATCATCAGGACCGCGGCCAATGGCACGGCGATCAGGACCATCGGAACCGGCAGGAAGCGTCCGGCCAGCAGCAGCGGAATCCCGGGCAGCAGCCAGCCGATCACCACCAGCAGCGGGAAGACCGTGAGCCGCGCGAAACTCTGGCCCGCGAGCAGCGAGGTGGACCGCCTGACGACAGGAGGCGCAGGCCGAGGGCTAATCTCCTCGGCTGACTTGCTCTTCTCGGCGGCCTTGCCGACGAGGCGGACTCCCAAGCGCACGGTCCCCACTGTAGAGGGGACGGCGCTGCAATCTGTGTAAGGTCTGTGACCGATTCATCCTATTGACACCACATGACATAGCCTCGCGTTGAACAATGGGGGAACGCACCGCCCTACGTTCGACGAACCATGCGCCGAGGAGCGATGAGCCGCTACAACGATCTTGATGAAACTGGCGGCCGCCTGTCATCGTGGGAACAGGACGCTGACCAGGCAACCGATGGCCAGCGCAGGCGTGGGGCGCGCCGCCAGGACACGAGCAGGCGGGCCATCCCCCAGCCGGACCCGGGCTGGGGCCCGGCCGACCCGGCGCGCCGCCGCCGCGGGCGCAAGGGCATGGTCCTGGGCGCAGCCGCCATCCTGGCCACCGTCGCGGTGGTCAGCACGTCCCTGGTGGCTTACGCCAGGTACCGGGGCGTGCTCGGCAGCATCAAGCACATCGCGGTGAGCTCCGCTGAGCTCGGCCAGCACCGGCCGCCGTACACGGCGGCGCTGAACATCCTGGTCATCGGCTCGGACAGCCGGGCCGGAACGGGCGGCCAGTACGGCCATGACGTCACCGGCGCGCGCTCAGACACGATGATGCTGCTGCACATCGCGCCCGGCCACCAGCGCGCCGAGATCACCAGCTTCCCGCGGGACTCGATGGTGTCGATCTTTGCCTGCCAGCCGGACACCAAGGACGGCTTTCCCGGCCAGCAGGCGGACCCCGGCGGCGTGGAGCGGCTCAACGCGACCTTCGCCAATGGCGGCCCGGTCTGCCTGTGGACGACGCTGGAGCAGCTCACGCACATCCGCATCCAGCATTTCGTCGAGGTCAATTTCTCCGGGTTCCAGGCCATCGTGGACGACGTCGGCGGCGTGCCGGTCTGCCTGCCGTACGCGATCAACAACCAGCAGTCCCACCTGGACCTGTCAGCGGGCCTGCACACCGTCACCGGGACGCAGGCGCTGGCCTTCGTCCGGGCCCGCGAGAACGTCGGCCAGGGTTCTGACCTGCAGCGGATCCAGCGGCAGCAGTTCTTCATGGACGCCGTGCTGCAGAAACTCAAGAAGACCAACCTGCTCAGCGACCCGACCAGGATCCTGCACGTCGTCTCGGACGTCGCGAAGTCACTGACCACCGACTCAGGCCTGGCCCCGGCGACCATGCTGAAGATCGCGGACAGCATGAAGTCCCTCAACTCCGGCGCGGTGGAATTCCTCTCGGTGCCGGTGGTGGCGTACCCGCCTGACCCCCAGGCCGAGGTCCAGTGGGCGCAGCCCGGGTCAGACCAGCTCTTCCAGGCCATCGCGAGCGACAAGACCCTGCCCAAGCCGGTCAAGAAGGCGACCACGAAGGCATCGCCGACACCGACGGTCAGCCCGTCCAAGGTCCAGGTCGAAGTGCTCAACGGGTCAGGCGCCCAGGGCGTGGCGAACACCGCGTCCACCAGCCTCAGCAACGCGGGCTTCACGGTGACCGGCACCGGCGACATCCCAGGCTTCGGCTACACCAACACCGTCATCCAGTACAGCGCGGCCAGTGACCTGCCCGCGGTGAACACGCTCAAGGCCCAGATCGGCAACGCCCAGGTCAAGCAGAACACGACGCTGAACCCGGGGACGCTCGAACTGATCCTGGGGTCGAACTTCAACGGCGTGGCCACCCCGCAGGCATCGGCCAGCGCGTCACCCTCGGCCAGCAACCTGACCCAGACCTATGGTGGCATCACCGGCAGCACGAACATCTGCAAGGACGCTGCGGCTTTCGCCCCCTGACGGCACCGTGCGATGGGGGCCCGGACCGCCCTGCTCCTGACAACATGGGTGCCAGGATGAAAATTTTCACGGACTGGCACACCTGGGACGAGGCGGAACCCGGCCTGCGGGCGCGACTGCCTGCCGCCACGGTGGCCCAACTGCACCGGGCCGTGCTGTTCGCCGCGGCCGACCACGGCGAACAGCGCCGCCCGACCGGGCCGCCGTACCAGGAGCACCAGCACGCAGCGCGTGAGGTGGTGGGCCGCGGCGCCGGGACCGGTCGTCGGATCGTGCTCAGCGCGGCCGTGCTGCACGATGTCGTCGAGGACACAGCGTGCACCCCGGCTGATATCGCGGCCGCGTTCGGCGACCAGGTCGCCGGGTTCGTGGGCTGGGTGACCATCCCGCGGGCGGCCGCGGGCGAGGACAAGGCCGCGGTCAAGGAGGCCTACCTGAGCCGGCTGCGGCAGGCACCCCGCGGCGCCATCCTGGTCAAGCTCGCCGACCGGGCCAGCAACGTGCAGACCCTGCGCAACCTGCCGCCGGCCAAGCAACGTTCCTACTACGCGCAGACGCTGCGGTACATCGTCCCGCTCGCGGCCACGGAGCCCTGGTTCGCCGGCTGGTACGCGGACTGGCAGCGCGACTTCGCCGACCTGGGTGAGCCCGTGAGCTAACTGACCCCGCCGGTGAGGGCAGGGGCGCCGCGTTCTCGGTCCGCTTCCTCGTCCTGGCTCGTCTCGCCGAGCCGTGACACCTCCAGCCACGCCCACAGGCCCAGCGGGTACATGAAGTAGCCGAACCTGGTCGCCGGGGCCAGCGTGAACATCAGGGCCAGCCCGATGATGAGCCGCCAGGTGGCGGCAGGGACGGTGCGCGGCGGGTGCACGACCAGCGAGACGACGACACCCAAGCCGACCAGCGCCAGCGCCGCGACCGCGATCAGGCGGCCGGTGTGCCCGGTGTCGGCGAGCAGATGCCCCGGCAGTGGGCTGACCGCCTGCGACTTGATGGTGGCCAGGCCGAGCGGGAACAGGATCGTGTTCTCCATCAGGGTGCGCGGCCAGATCGCGGCCACCGGCCCGATGAGGGCGGCCGCCGCGACGGCGGCGGCGAGCACGAACCGGGCCACCGCCCGGCCGCCGTCCCGCACCGCGAGCATCGTCCCGGCCACCACGAGCGCGGGCCACGCGGTGGCCTTGGTGGCGGCGGCGAGCCCAAGCACGATGCCCGCCACGACCGCACGCGGCCGGTGCCACAGCACGGCGAAACCCAGGCAGAGCAACGCGAGCACCGGCACGTCGGTGCCGCCGACCGTCAGCGAGAAGGCGATCACCGGCGTGGCGGTGACCAGGGCGGTCCAGCGCAGCACATCCCGCGCGCCGGCCAGGGCCAGGGCCGCCCCGAACGCGGCGATGAAGACCAGGCAGAACCAGACCCTGGGGTCGGTGAGCAGGCCGGGACCGAGCAGCGCCCGCGGCAGCCCGAACAGGGCCATCACCGGCAGGTAGGGGTTGTACATGTTGGGGTCATGCGAGGCGGCCAGCACCTTGGGCGCCTCATAGGGCGAGCCGTGCTGGACGAGCAGCCGCGCGCCGCGGGCGATGACGCCCACTTCCGGCTGCCACTTGCCCGCGAGGGCCAGCACGGACAGCGGCGCGACGAGCGCGCCGCCGAAGCTGAGCACGAGGGCCAGGTCCACTCCCCGCGACTTCCAGGCCAGCACCGCGACGGCCGCGAGCAGATAGGCCGCGGACCCGAACAGGCCCCACAGCCGGTGCGGCGCATAAGTGCTGAAGTGGCCTAGGCCGCCGGCGAAGAGGGCGCTCGCGGCGAATGTGGCCGCCAGCAACGGCCGCGGAATCGTGGTCGGCGAGTACCACCCCGCCCCCCGCGGCTCACAGCCGCGAGGTGGCGCCTGTCCCAGCGTGAGCATAGAGATGCACCCTCCACTGAGGAGATCGTAGCCGGGCATTGATCTCGCGCCCGGCCGGCACCCCGGGAGTCACCAGCCTTCGCTGATGAAACTCAGATCACCGGCGGCCGCCCCGTACGGGTCATCCGCCACGCGGTGCGAAGAGACATCCTCCGCCGCTGCCCGGAATCCATTCGCCACCCCTCGGCGAATCCAGCCAGCCACGCGCGCAATACAACAGCCGAACGTTCCCTCAGCACAGTAAGCGCAAACCAGTCAGTTAGGTACAAGACGGCCAACGGCCACGGCAAGTTCCGGCGGGCCAGCAATACCCGGTTCCGCCCGTCGAGCTTGAAGAACGAGGCGTGCCTGGCGTTCGGCAGCGCGTGATGGCACATCTGCGCGGCCGCGTCGTACTCGAGCCGGTAGCCCAGGCCGAGCAGCCGCCAGGCGAGGTCGGTCTCCTCGTGCGCGTAGAAGAACACCGCCGGCAGCCCGCCCGCCTCCAGGTAGGCAGAGCGGCGGACGGCACAGGCTCCGCCGGCGAACGTGGTCACCTCGGAGGACCGCTCCGGGTCACCGGCCCGCAGCCGCGGCACATGCCAGCGCGCGGACGGGCCGCCCTCAGGATGGACGACACGGAACGACATCACCGCCAGCTCCGGGTCAGCAGCGAACCGGCTGGCCACGTAGGCGCCGACCCCCGGGTCGTGGTACCACCCGTCGTCATCGAGAAAGAGGACGACGTCGCCGGTGCACGCGTCGACGCCGGCATTGCGGCCGCCGGCCACGCCCGCGTTCTCGGCCAGCCGGACCACCGTCACCTCGGACGGCGCCGACGGCACGTCGGTGCCGTTGCCGACGATGACCACTTCGAGATCCACGTCCCGCTGCGCCATGGCACTCGCGATGGCCCGGTCGAGTTCGGCGGGGCGGTCGCCCATGGTCAGGATCACGCAGGAGAGCTTCACCGCAACCTCCGGGACGCCACGATGGCCAGCAGGTGCGCGACGACCATCAGCGCCGCGATGACCAGGCTGGCGATGGTCAGCACGCGGGTCGCGGCCAGTCCGCCGGTCGCGGCGTCGACGATCGCCGCGATCAGGATCAGCACGCTGAGCTCGACCGCCTGGATGACCCGGTGCACCCGCAACCCGGCGGCGAGCCGCCGGGCCAGGGCCAGGCCAGAACCGGTGGGCGCGAGGGCGTCATCGCCGTGCGCGCCGCCCAGGCCCGCCTTGGCCCGGGCCACGATCACGTTGTCGGTCTCCGCCTTGACCAGCGACGACAGCAGCGCCGCCGCGAGCCCGGCGGTGACGTACCCGCCGATGACGGTGAAGTGCCCCTGGGCCCGGATGCCGAGCCCGGTGAGCAGCGCCGCCTCGCCCAGGTAATGGCCGATCCCATCCAGGTACACACCGGTAGCGGAGGTCCGCCCGCTCCACCGCGCCAGCTCACCGTCGGAGCAGTCGAACAGCAGGTACAACTGGATGAGCACAGCGCCCGCGATGGCGGTGGCCAGCCCGCCGAAAGCGATGGCGACCCCGGCGGCGATGCCGCAGACGATGAACGCCGTCGTGACCGCGTTCGGCGACCAGCCGAGCCGGGCGAAGACCCACGTCGCGCGGGGCGAGATACGCCGCATGTAGAGCCGGCCGGCCCAGTGCTCGTCGTTGAGCCTGTTGATCACCGACACCGGTTGCCCGGCGGCCTTCAGATCAGCCAGTGATGGACCGGACATACCCCTCCACCCGTTCGCCCGCTTCGGCCTCGGTCAGGCCGAGGTGCTCCAGGATCGTGTACCGCCCGGGCCTGGTGGCCGGCGCGCACACGACCGCCTTGGTGAAGTCCGCCGCCGACAGCCCCAGCTCGGCCGGGATCCTGGGCAGCCCGTGCCGGGCCAGGCAGGCGGAGACGGATTCCTGCTGCGCCGCGTCGCCTCGCAGGTAACCGCAGAACAGGGCGCCGATGCCCGCCAGCTCGCCGTGGTGGCCGGCGTCGGGATACAGCTTGTCGATCGCATGCATGATCTCGTGGTCACCGCCGCTGGCCGGGCGGCTTGACCCAGCCACGGTCATCGCCACCCCGGACAGGATCAGCGCTTCGGCCAGCACCGTCAGGAACTCGTCGGACTCCACCGTGCCCGGCTGGTGCAGCACGGCGTGCGCGGCGGTCCGGGCCAGCGTCACCGCCAGCCCATCAAGCCGCTCCCCCGTGTCCGCGGCACTGAGTTCCCAGTCGGCGATGGCCGACAGGTTGCTGATCACATCTCCGATCCCGGCCCGCACCAGGCGCTCCGGCGCCGCGTGCACGCGGTCCAGGTCCACGATGACCGCCACCGGCGGCGCCACCCCGTAAGACCCCTTGCCCGACTCATGCTCCAGCGAGCTGACCGGCGAGGCGATCCCGTCGTGGGCCAGGTTCGTGGCCACGGCGACCATCGGTATGCCAGCCATGTTCGCGGCGAACTTCGTGACGTCGATCGTCTTGCCGCCGCCGATGCCCGCCACCGCCTCGTAGGCGCCGGCCCGTAGCCGCTTGCCCAGGCGGACCCCGCTGTCCACGGTCCCGTCCTCCACCCGGAAGACTTCGGCCGCGCCCAGCTCCAGCTGGGCGACGATGCTGTCGCCCTGGCTGGGCCCCACCGCGACCGCCACCCGGCCCTCGGTCGCGATCCGCCGGTCAGCGAGCAGCGCGCCGAGTTCCGCGATCGCGCCGCGCCGCACGTCCACGACCAGCGGCGCGGGAATTAGCCGGGCCAGCAGCGGCATGGGCGTCCTCTCTTGTGGGCGCGCGGTCTTGTGCGTGTGGTGGTGTCCAGAAAGGGAACAGCAGACCACATATCCGCGAACGGCAGCCACCCGCCAGACTAAGAGTGACACAGACTAGCAGTGTGGGGCGATCTCCCGGGCCCGGCGCAGGTCCTCGTGGTTGTCCACCTCTACCCAGTCAAGAGCGCCGATCGGGGTCACCGCGACCGCCTCTCCCCGGTCGGTGAACTCCTGGTATCCGTCCTCGTAATACAGGCCGGGATCACGGCGCCAGGTGGCCTCCAGCGCGCTGGCCAGCGGGGCGGCCGCGGCCGGGGCGATCAGCGTGGCCCCGATGTACTCGCCGAACGCGCGGGCCGGGTCCATCTGCTTGGTGATCCGGGCCAGCAGGCCCCGCTCATCGAGGACGACCTTCATCTCCTCGTCCCCGAGCCGCTTCACGTTGTCCACGGCGAGGATGATGTCCGCGGCGCCCGGCCCGCTGCGTTCCGCCTGGGCCGCCAGCAGTGTCTTCTCCACACTGACCGGATGCACGGTGTCGCCGTTGACCAGCAGCACGCCGCGGCCGAAGTACTCACGGGCCAGCCAGAGCGAATAGGCGTTGTTCCACTCCTGCGCCCGGTCGTTGTGCACCAGGGTGAGCGCCACCCCGTGCGCCGCCTCCAGGTCGGCGGCCCGGTCGCTGATCACGCCCGCGCCATGGCCGACCACGATCACCACCTCGCCCAGTCCCACCGCGGCGAGGTTGCGCAGCGCGATGTCGAGGATCGTGGTCTGCCCGGCTACCGGCAGCAGCGTCTTAGGCAGCACGTCAGTGTCCGGGCGGAGCCGCCGCCCCGCACCAGCCGCCAGCACCATGCCGATCACCGGCGCTCTCCTTCCGTGGTGGCGAGCCAGCCGGACAGGCTGACCCTGCACAAGAGCACCCCAAGATACGCCGCCAGTGCGAGGTAGGCGAACGTGACGACGCCGAGCAAGACGCCCAGCCCCACCACCAGGATCCGGCCGTCCCAGCCCAGCCCAGCCCGCTGCCCGGGCCAGCTACCCAGCCGGGCCCGGCCCGCGACGTCGCGCTGGCGCAGGGCGATCAGGCAGATCAGCCCGAACGTGACCGGACCGGGCACGCCAACGGAGAAACCGAGCGCGGCCAGGTAGATGTACTGAGTGGCCTGCAATACCGGCGGCACGAGCCAGTCCAGCGGGCCATCGTGCCGGTGGCTCGCGCCGACCGCGGCCAGCAGCATGGCGGCCACGGGCGCGAGGGCGAGGATGCCGGGCAGGTTGCGCAGCCCGAGTGCCGCCAGCAGGACGGTCCCGGCCAGCCCGGCCAGCGCGGGGGGAAGCGGCGCCAGCTGGCCCTGGACGATCCGGCCGGCCAGCCGGGCGACCGGCCCGTCGTCACGGCAGGCCGCGATCATGCCGAGGACCGGGCGAGTGCCACCCGGCGGCCCGCTCTCGCCATTCCCACGGCTAGCCAACGCCCGCCGGCTGAGCGTCCAGAAGCTCCGGGCCAGCACCCACACCGTGCCGACCGCACCGGACACGACGAGGGCCAGGAAGGTGATCCGCGCCCCCCAGAGCGGCGCCGTGAGCACGATCACGGCGACCCGCGCCGTGGCCGGCAGGGTGAGCAGATGGTTCGCCCAGAGCCAGGGCGATGGCCGGCCCGTGCCGGGCGGCTGGCCGGGCGACTGGCCGGATGACTGGCCGGGCGACTGGCCGGGCGCTGGCCCGGCCGGCTGGCACAGCCGGACCATCTGGCTGAGGGACAGGGTGATCGCCGCTTCGGTGGCCAGGACCCAGATGCCCGGCCGCTGGCTGGCCTGCGCGCCGACGGCAAGCCCGGCGTAGCTGGCGAGTTCGCCGATCGCGGCGCAGAGGCCGGCCAGCCAGCCCTCGAAGGCGGCCAGCATGAGCCGGTCATCGGCAGCGGCCCCCGCGGCGTCCCAGGCCGCACCGCCTGCCTCGCGGGCCGCGACGATCTGAGCGCCTATCCGGCGCGCCAGGTATCCGGCCGCCAAGGCGAGCCCCCCGCCCAGCGCAGCAGGCCGGGTCCCCGCGGTGAACCAGGCGGCGGCGCACAGGCTGCAGGCCAGCCCGATCCCGGTGAGCGCGTTCGGCGCCAGTGACCGGCGGGCGGCCCAGCCCGCCATCCGGCGGGGGAGCACGCTGACGGCCACGGCCACGGTCATGCCCACTCTCCCAGCGGTCAGTCAGCCACGCCAGCGGTGATCGTCGATCTGAACATTCGCGTACTCGTTTCGCTACGCACAGTACCGCCCCGGCGCGCGCGAGTCCCGCGTGCGCGGCCGCGACAGGCCCGCGCAGTAGAGTCCGGCTCATGCGGACGGTGGCGGTCGTGCTCGCGGGCGGCTCGGGCCAGCGGTTCGGCTCAGGACTGCCGAAGCAGTTGCTTCCGCTGGCCGGCCGGACCCTGATCGAGCACTCCGTGGCCGCTTTCGAGGAGGCCCCCGGCGTGGCCGCGATCCTGGTCGTCATGGCCGCGGGCCATGCCGGTCCGGTAGCGGACCTGCTCGCGGCCGACGGCTTCCGGAAGGTCATGGGCGTCATCGAGGGCGGCGCCACCCGGCCGGAGTCCACCCGGCGGGCCATCGCGGAACTTGGCGGCGAGGAGTGCGACGTGCTCTTCCATGACGCCGCGCGGCCACTGGTCGACCAGCGCATCATCGCGGACTGCGTGACGGCGCTGCGCACGCGCCAGGCGGTCGGCGTGGCGGTGCCGGCCTCCGACACGATCGTGATCGTGGATGACGACGAGATCATGACGGCCATGCCGAGACGTGACCGGCTGCGCCGCTGCCAGACGCCGCAGGGATTCCGGCTCCAGGTGATCCGCCGCGCCTACGAACTGGCGCGGGCCGATCCGGCCTTCACCGACCTGGCGTCCACGGACGACTGCGGCGTCGTGCTGCGCTACCTGCCCGAGGTGCCCATCGCCGTCGTCCCCGGCAGCGAGCGGAACATGAAGATCACCTATCCGCACGATCTCAGGGTCGCGGAGTCCCTGCTCACCAGCTGAGCTGGCCTCCCGCTGATGGATCCCGCTGCCTGCCGTCCCTCAGTGATGCCGTCCCTCAGCGGCGCGGCCCGCCGCCGGGCACCCGGCCCGGGATCAGGCCGCGCGGGCTGGTCAGGAAGCCGACCCCCCAGCAGACGTGCATCGTCGGCAAGACCATGGGGATCCGCGCCACGACCCGCGCGGGTGCACTGCGCGCCGCCATCGCCGCGACCGCCAGCACACCGGCGAGGTAGGCGGCCGGGGCGACGAACCCGGCGGCCAGCCAGCCCGGGCCGACGGTGAGCCCAGCCAGGCCGGCCAGGGTCCCGGCCACGAGCGCGAGCACCGCGGCCGGGGGCGCCATGTAACGCAGGTTGATCGTGCCCGCGTGCTGGCGGGCCACCACCCGCCGCCACCGGCCGTAGTGAAAGTACTGTGCGCCCAGGGCCGCCACGCTGGCCCGCGGCCGGTAGGTCACCCGGAGCTTCGGCTGGAACCAGATCAGGCCGCCGGACAGCCGGATCCGGTGATTCATCTCCCAGTCCTCGGCCCGCTGGTAGGCCTCGTCGTAGCCGCCGACCTGCTCGATCGCCGCGCGCCGGTACACGCCGAGGTACACCGAGTCCACCGGCCCGGCCCGGCCCCCGGTGTGGAACCTCGCCCCGCCGACCCCCGCCTTGGACGTCATCGCCCAGGCCACGGCCTCCTCGAACGGCGTGCCGCCTTCGGCGGCCATGATGCCGCCCACGTTGTCCGCCCCGGTCTCCTGCAAGGTGCGCACCGCCTGCTGCAGGTACCCCACCGGGATCAGGGCGTGGCCGTCGAGTCGCGCGATGATCGGGTACCGCGACACCTTGATCGCGGCATTGACCGCGTTGGGGATCCGCCCGGTTGGATTGGCCACGACGGTAATGCGCGCATCATCCTGCGCCAGCCGTGCGGCTATATCGCGGGTCCGGTCCCGCGACGGGCCCACGGCGAGCACAACCTCAATCGCAGCGGGGTAGTCCTGTCCGAGCACGCTGCGGACAGCCTCTTCGAGATGGCGCTCCTCATTACGCACCGGCATGACCACGGACACCGGCGTCCGGGTGGTGATCGCAGGCCGCGCGTACCCGGGGAGGCCGGGCGCCTGGGGTGAATGGTTCATGTCGGTGGTCACGGTACCGTGCCGGCGGCGGCGGCGTGACCCCTGCCCGCTACAAGCCGGAGTCCTCCAGCATTTCGGTGACAAGCGCGGCAATCTGGGACCGTTCGGACCGGACCAGGGTCACGTGCGCGAACAGCGGATGGCCCTTGAGCTTCTCGATGACCGCGACCACGCCGTCGTGCCTGCCCACCCGCAAATTGTCCCGTTGCGCGATGTCATGGGTGAGCACCACCCTTGACCCGGACCCGATCCGGGACAAGACAGTCAGCAGCACGCCCCGCTCCAGCGACTGTGCCTCGTCCACGATGACGAACGAGTCATGCAGCGAACGGCCCCGGATGTGGGTGAGCGGCAGTACCTCGAACATGTCCCTGTCCAGCACGTCGTCGATCACGGCCTGGGATGTCACCGCGGACAGCGTGTCGTACACCGCCTGGGCCCACGGGTTCATCTTGTCCGCCTCTGAACCCGGCAGGTAGCCGAGTTCCTGGCCGCCGACCGCGTACAGCGGGCGGAACACCACCACCTTGCGATGCTGCTTGCGCTCCATGACCGCCTCAAGGCCGGCGCACAGGGCGAGCGCCGACTTGCCCGTTCCCGCGCGGCCG
>CAYPQM010000087.1:0-28790 GCA_964412845.1 uncultured Streptosporangiaceae bacterium | reverse complement strand
GTGACCGGCACGGCCGTGAACCTGAGCTGGAACGGCAGCCTGCCGCCGGGCGGGTCCACGACATTCGGCTTCCTCGCCGCCATCACCGGCGGCAGCGCCCCGGCCACCGTGACCTGTTCCGGAGGTTGACCTGGCCGCCGCCCACCAGGCGCCCGCTACTGTGACAGAGCGCGCTAATGCCGTGCCCGGGCTGAAAACCGGCAGCGTTGGCCCTGCTGGCTGCCGTAATGTCGCGCTGGCGAGGTAGCCCGGCGAGACAGATGGGCGGTTCATGCGGGTTGACGCGGGCCGGGCACCGGATCGGCTGACCCGGCCGGTCCGGGTGCTGCTGGTCTTCGTCTGCGCACTGGTCCTGGTCGATACGATGTTCTTCACCGCGCTGACCCCACTGCTGCCGCACTACACGCAGGTGGCCGGCTTGTCGAAGTCGGGGGCCGGGATCCTGGTCGCCGCCTACCCGCTGGGCACCCTGGTCGGCGCGCTCCCCGGCGGGTCGCTGACCTCCCGGCTGGGGGCCCGGCGGGTGGCGCTGCTCGGGCTGGCCCTGATGAGCGTGTCAACCTTCGTCTTCGGCTGGGCCTCCGCCGCTGGCATCCTCGATGCCGCGCGCTTCGTACAGGGCCTGGCCGGGGCATGTACCTGGACCGCGGGCCTGGCCTGGCTGGCGACCGCCGCGCCGCCGCAGCGGCGCGGCGAGCTGCTGGGCACGGCCCTCGGCGCCGCGGTCGGCGGGGCGCTGTTCGGGCCGGTGGTGGGGGCAGTCGCCGATCAGGTGGGAACCGGGCCGGCTTTCGCTGCGGCGGCCGTGGCCGGGGTTGGCCTGATGGCCGTGGCCTTCCTCGTGCCGCGACCGGAGGGTGCGGATCCGCAGCGGCTCCGGGCCGCGTGGCCCGCGCTGCGCAACCGGCAGGTGGCGGCCGGCCTGTGGCTGACGATGCTGGCCGGCCTGGCTTTCGGGGTGGTGGATGTCCTCGCGCCGCTGCGGCTCAGCCATCTCGGTGCGTCGGCGCTGATCATCGGGGCTACCTTCCTGGCGTCCGCGGCGATCGAATCTGGCCTCTCGCCCCTGGCGGGCCGGTTGGCGGACCGCCGGGGCGCCCGCACCCCCATTCAGATCTCGCTGTGCGCGGCAGTGGCGGTCAGCCTGCTGGCCGCGGTGCTGGAGCCGGCGCCGTGGCTGGTGGGCCTGCTGATCGTGGGGATGCCCGCGTACGGCACTCTTTTCGCGCCGGCCACGGCATTGCTGAGCGCGGGCGCGGACCACCTGCAGCTGAATCAGGGCATCGCGTTCGGGCTGGTGAATCTCGCCTGGGCGACCGGCCAGACGGTCGCCTCGGCCGGGAGCGGGGCACTGGCCCAGGCGACCTCGGATCTGGTCCCGTACTCCCTGCTCGCCGCCGCCTGCCTGGCGACACTCGCGGTGCTCCGGCGAAAGGGCCGCCGGGCCACCGGTTAGATCCCCTTGGGATGGCTAGCCGGGACACCCCCGCTGGTCCGGCGGCACGTCCAGGGCGGGATTGCGGTCGAAGAACCCGAACGGCTTGAGCCAGAACGAGACCGTGTCGACCGGCATGACCGGCCAGTCCTCCGGGCGGGTGACGTGGTGGATGCCGAACACGTACCAGAGCACCACGTCGGTGTCCTCGATCGGGCGGTCCTGCGCGGTCCAGACCGGCAGGCCGGAGTCCTGCTCGCTGAGGGTCGGGAAATCGCCGCACGGCCATCGTTCGTCCTGGCGGTACGGCGTGACCCAGAGCGTGTGCTTGATCACCTCGGCGCGGCGCAGTACCGGGGAGGAGTGGTCCAGCAGCGGCGGGAAGGAGCCGCCGGGGACCAGCTTGTAGCCGACCGGGGTGCCGAGCGAGTTCCTGACGTGATCGTTGACGACCTTCCAGCCCCGCTGGCTGGGCCAGTCGTAGTCCTGCCTGCCGTCCGCCTCGGTGCGCAGCGGCGTCTCGCGGATCACCAGGCCGAGCCCGTACGGATCGTCCGCACTGACCGGGCACGGCTGCGATTCGGACGCGTAGACCGTGTTGGCCGGGCCGTCCACGTCGAGATCCAGCCGGGCCACGATGAAGTGCTGATGGAACGGCGCGTAGGTCCGCCGGTCCACGAGCGTGCCGTACGGTGGCTGGCCGCCGCCGGCGAAGCTGGAGGTCACCATGATCCCGGTGGCGCGCACCTCACACTCGATGTTGCCGTCCTGGTAGAACCGCCAGTAGACGAGGTACTCGTAGTTCGCGACGGTGACGTGGAACGACACGACCAGCCGCCGCGCGCGGCGCACTTCCGCGCCGAACTCGTGATCCACGTGCTTCCAGCCGATTCCGTTGTCCTCCTCATGGATGCAGATGGCGTGCGGGATGACCCGCGGCTCCCCGGTCGAGTCGTGCACCACCGCGTCGAGGTAGCTGATCTCGCCCAGGCAGTCGCAGCCACGTTCGAGCGACGTGGTCATGAAGCCCAGCCCCCACTCGCCGATGTCGAACGCGGTCCGGCGGTAGTGATCGGTGGTCGGATCCCGGTAGGGCACGACCATCTCCGCGAACGAGAGCCGGTGCGCGACCGGCCGCAGCCGCCCCGCGTCGCGGAACCCGACGGTGTGCAGGACCAGCCCTTCCCGGTAGTTGAAGCCCAGCCGCAGCTGCCAGTTCTGCCAGGACAGCAGCCGGCCGTCGAGGGTGAACGAGGGACCTTCCGGCTGGCTGATGTGCAGCGGCCGCACCTCGCGCAGCGGGGCCGGGATGAGCGTGGGCAGGTACTCGCCCATGACCTCAGGCAGGTCGCCAGCGGCCCCGCTGTCCTCGATCTCCAGCAGCGTCATCCGGTTGAGGTCCACGACCGGATGCAGCCCGCTGAGGTGATGTGCGTACGGGTTGCCCTGCTCGCTGCCGCGGTACCACACGTCCGCCCAGCCCAGCCGCAGGCCGCGGTAGCGCGGCGGAACCAGCGCGGCGCCGTAGGCCCAGAGGTCGGTCACCACGCGGGAGTGATCAGTGATCCCGCGCCGGGCGAGCGCCGCGGCCAGCAGCGGATGACCACGCAGCATTTCGTCACATTCGTGCCATTCATCCACTGTCATATTCGGCTGCTGACCGGGCAGGTGCTGCCAGCTGGTCACCGCGCCGGCGGTCAGCGACACCACCGCCCGGTACGCCTGGCCGTCGCTGGTGTTCCAGCAGGTGACGAGCGCCGCCCGGCCGTCCGGCCCGGCCGCGTCCTTGGCCGGCTCCTGGAGCTCGATCGAGGCGAACCGCCACCGCGGCCCGACCTCCCGGTCCCGCCGGAGCAGCGACGCGACCTGCCGGAACTCCTCAGCGGTCAGCGGGTCAAGCGGATGACCAAGTGCGTCCACGGGCACGTCCAGTCAGTCGAAACCCATACTCACCTGACCTAACGTGACTACCCCGGCCACTGCCTCAGCACGCGTGCCTGCGCCGCGGGCAGCCAGCGGGAACCCGATCGGCCGGGCCGCCCGGGCCGCGAGGGCCAGGGACACACCGGCCGCGCTGTTTGCGCTGCGGCCCGCGGGCGATCTACGTTCCGGCCATGCATCGCGTTGACGCAGTAACCGAACAGATGATCCGGTCCGTGCTGGCCTACGCGGAGAACCGGCTGCGGCTGGACCCGGTCCCGCTGGACGGCGCTCCGCGGGATCCGGCCGAGCTGCATGAAGCGCTCAGCGGCCTGCTGGCCGATGATCCGCACAACGCGGACCAGATCCTGGGCGTGTACACATCGGTGATGGCACCGGCCGTGATCTCCGCGGACAGCCCGCGCTTCCTCGGCTTCATCCCGGCCGCGCCGACGAAAGCGTCGCTGCTGTTCGACATGCTGGTCTCCTGCGCCTCGATCCAGGGGATTTCCTGGCTGGAGGCCGCGGGGGCCATCCATGCCGAGAACCAGGTGCTGCGCCTGATCGCTGACCGCGCCGGGCTCCCCGCGTCCGCGGGCGGCTGCTTCGTCTCGGGCGGCTCAGCCGCGAACCTGTCGGCGCTGGTCGTCGCCAGGGAAGTGGCCAAGCGCCGGGCGGGGAGCGCCGCCGCCAGCCGTCGCTGGCGGGTTGCTGTTGGCGCGGACGCCCATTCGTCGATCATCAATACCCTGCGGATCCTGGAAATGGACCCGCTCACCGTGCCCGCCGCTGATCACCGGGTCACCGGCGCCGCGCTCCGGGCCGCCATCGACGCGGACGGCGACCCGTCGTCACTCGCCGCGGTGGTCGCGACGTCGGGCACCACCAATGCGGGCATTGTGGACGACCTGGCGGGTGCCGCCGAGGTGGCGGGTGAGCTGGGCGTGTGGTTCCACGTGGACGGCGCGTACGGCGGGGCCGGGTTGTTCGCGCCCACCGTGCGGCGCGCGTTCGACGGCATCGAGCACGCCGATTCGTTCATCCTGGACCCGCACAAGTGGCTGTTCGCCCCCTTCGACTGTGCCGCGCTGATCTACCGTGATCCGTCGCTCGCCCGGTCGGTGCACACGCAGGATGCCTCCTATCTGGATGTCATCCACGGTGACCAGGCGCAGTGGAATCCGACCGACTACGCCTACCACCTGACCAGGCGGGCCCGCGGGCTGCCGTTGTGGTTCTCGCTGGCGGTGCACGGCGTGCACGCCTATACCGAGGCGATCGAGGCGGGGATCACCCTGGCCCGGGAAACCGCTGCGGAGATCAGGACGCGCGATTACCTGGAACTGATCCGGGAGCCTGACCTGTCCGTGGTGCTGTTCCGCCGTCGTGGCTGGACCCCCGAGATGTACACCGGGTGGGCCGGCCAGCTGCTGACGGATCAGGTGGCGTTCATCCCGCCCACGGCGTGGGAAGGCGAGACGATTGCCAGATTCGCGTTCCTGCACCCGCACACGCCGATGGGCCTGGTCCGCGAGATCCTTGACCGGATGGCGTGATCGATGCTGGTCAGCTCGCCGGGTCGGCCGACGGCCGCCCGCCGACCCGGGTGACGATCTCGGCGGCCAGGTCGCGCAGCTTCATGCTGCGGTTGTTCGAAGCCCGGCTGAGCACCGCGAAGGCCTGGGTGGCATCGCAGTGCGACTCGGCCATGATGATGCCGATGGCCTGATCGATGACCGCCCGCGAGCCCAGCGCCTCTTCGAGCTGGGCAGCCAGGTCGCGGGCTTCCGCGTAGCGGGTCATCACCACGATGGCGGCCGCGGCCGGTGCGGTGAACAGGGAGACGAGCCCTTCGTCCAGCCGATCGAAACCGTCGACGTCGTGGCTGGACAGGTTGAGCGCGCCGAGCGGGCGTCCCTCGATGCCAAGGCCGGCCGCGAGGTAACTGCGCAGCCCCATCTGCTCGGCCATCTCGGTGAACTCCGGCCACCGTTGTTCCGCTTCGCTGAGGCTCCAGTGGTTGACCTGCTGGCGCCGGGCGGCGTCCAAGCACGGACCGTCCTGCAGCAGGTACTGACGGCGGTCCAGTTCCTCCGTCTTCTCGTCGGTGGCCACGACGGTGCTTGGCCGGCCCTTGTCGTCGAGCACCGTGACGCTCGCGGCATGGCACCCCGGGATCGCACGGAGCGCGAGCGCGAGGATGCTCCGCAGGGTGTCGCGGACCGACTCGTCCTTAGTCAGCGTCAAGGCCAACTCGGTGAGTGACTCGACGAGACCCTCGTACCGTTCGCCGGACATCGGTGGTCTGTCGTGAATCACCCGTGCCGCCTCCCTGTTCGAGTGGCCTGGCTGTCATGGGCCCCGTCATGGCTGCTACTGGGGATCCGGTCGCGCCCGCAGGGCCCTATGACGATTCTGCGCCTCCGCACGCGGAATGCCGATGATCGCGGCGATCAGATCCCAGCTCAGGTCGACCTGCTGGGCCCCGTCCAGCAGGTCGGCCTCGAGCCGGTCGAGATAGAGCCGCAGATTGCGGAGCAGGACGAGGCTTGCGCCGACATCAAGCGCGTGGACGGGACAGCCGGGTCCACCGCGGGCCGCGTGGATCACTGCGCTGAGCGCCCGGACATCCTCCATCGGGAGAGCAAGTGTTTCCCAGCGGTGTCGCTCATCGCCTGCTGGATAGCGGGTGGCCAGCCGGGAGCGCGCGTTATCCACGACGTCAAGGTCGGGAATCTGGTCCGCGTCGACGGCGGGCGGGCGCTCCGCGCCATCGGCTGCTGGAACGCGATCCGCTTCATCTTGAAGCATGGCTGACTCCTACTGTCACGAGTGACAGAGGTAGCCACGCTGCTGGGCTACGTCCCGGGGAGCGCAATCTGCGCGCTGAAATTATCAACGAGCCGCCGGTCCCAGTCAAACCAGCACCTGAGCAGTGGCCAGCCCGCATGAAATGCCGTCCTGCGGACAGTGCTACGAGAGCAGGTGACGTGTGGCGGCCCTGGTCCGGGCCTCGCGGCGGCCTGGCTACGTCGTGGCCCGGGCTATCTGACGAGGACTGTCTGACAAGAAGGAGGGGCCTGATGGAACGCGACATGGTGCCGGGCTCCTCGGACGGCCAGCTGGATGTGGCCTCCGCGGAGCTGGGGTTCGCTGCCCTGCTCGAGAGATGGGAGCGTGCCGTCGATGAGCTGGGTTGCGCGGTCCCGGCGGCCCAGGTGCGTGCGCTGCTCATCGTCGACCGGGCCGGCAGCCTGAATCTTGCCCGGCTCGCCCAAGCACTGGGCGCCTCCGCGTCCGCCACGAGCAGGCTGTGCGACCGGATGGAGGCGGCGGGGCTGCTGACCCGGGAAAGGGCGGCGGCCAGCCGCCGCGAGATCGTCTTGCTCGTTACCGGGACCGGCCGGCGGCTGGCCGGATGGGTCCGGGCCCGGCGGCGTGCGGTCCTTGACCATGTGCTCCAGTCGATGAGCTCGGATGGCAGTGCGGCGCTGGCCCGTGGGCTGCAGGAGCTGGCCAGCGGATCTGAATGAGCGAGCTGCAGCCGGTGGAACCCGGCAGGCTTGCATCCGCCCGGTTCGCGGGCAATAATCCGTCACGGTGCTGGGCGGGACGGCGCCGTGGCTTCCGGGCCCGACGCTTGCCGCCCGTCAGCGGATGAGTCGGCCGGACGCGGCTCTCCACCTCTTTCTTGTTCGCGGAGCGAGATGTGGATACCGGTAGCCTGAAGTCGATGAGAGCGGATGACAGTGTCATCGCGCCGATGTCAGCCGAGGCCGGCCTCCTCGGGCGGATCTGCCCTGACCTGGCCGCCGCCCGCGAAGCCAGCCCGCCAGACGGTCAGCCGGCCGGCCTGCTCCCAGATCAGCCGGCCGGTGACCACGATTCAGCTGTTCAGCCGGAGGACTGTCACGAGGTGTATGACGACGGGGTGCTGCGGATCACCCGCAGCGGGATCCCGCCGGTCCTGGCGATAGCCGGTGAGATCGACGAGAGCACCTACCCGGGCCTGGTCGGCACGCTGGAGAAATTCGTGGACGGGCAGGCCGAGGTGCACGCCAGCCTGGCCGGCATCGAGTACTGCGATCTCGCCGGGCTGCGGACCATCATCCGGCTGGCCGGAGGTTGCGGCGGCCCCGATAGCGGCCGAAGGCGGCTCGTTCTGTACGATGTCCCGCCGGAACTGACGAACATCCTGCGGATCATGGGCTGGGACATGGCCCCCGGCCTTTGTCCGGGAGGTGCCCGGGCCGGAGTCCCCCGGCCTGCCGGGCTGACAAACCTGCGACACCGCTGACCAAACCTGCGTACCAGATGTGCCCAGCAGGGGACCCCGTCCCAGCGGATTGTCAGTCCTGCGGGCCCGTCAGAGGTTTTGGTAGACGCGGATCGCGGTTCCGTCCGGCGACGAGTAGATCTGAACGAGATCGCACAGTTGGTTGGCCAGCCAGAGACCGCCGCCGTCCCCGGCAACAAGAGAGGGTGGCAGGCGGCCCACCAGCGGTGCCGTGATGTGGCCCTGGTCGGACACCTCGTAAACCAGCGAGCGATCGTCGATCCACCCGCGAAGCTCGCCGTGCCCGCCGCCATGACGAAGGCTGTTGGTGGCGATCTCGTTGACCGCCAGCACCGTCGAGGCGACCGACTCCTGGTCTAGCCCGGCCCGCGTCGCGTGCTCGGCCACGAACGACCGCAGGCGGCGGAGCCCGCCGGGGGTGAAAGACAGGTAGGCCGAATCGCCTGGCCGGTCCGGTAGCGGCCGGGCGAACGGGCCGGCGAGGTCGAGCGGCTGGAAGCTGCTGCACGCCTGCCTGCGGTCGCCTGAGGCGACGAAGGGGTGGGTCCGGTGCGCCTCATCGATGACGTCGGCAGTCAGCGCCTCAAGGTCGTACGGGCAGAGCAGCCAGAACGGCGTGGACGCAGCAAAGGCGACGTTCAGCAGCGCCTCGTGGAGCTGGCACTCGGCCAGCTCAGTGGGGGACCGCCCGGGGTTGACCGGTTCCCCGATCCCCCATAGCTGGGCCGCACCGGCATGGGCCTGCACGAATGCCTGCCAGGCGGCGATGATCCGCGCGGGGTTGTCGCCGACCTCGGCCATGTCGGCGAAGCTCACCGCGTCGGCGTCCGCTCCGAGTTCGCGGCGGAGCACCTTGATCTTCGAACCACTCACCACGACCAGGATCGGGTCGCCAGCATCGACCGCGTGACGAATGAAGGACATCGCTGCGGTCAGGAACTCGGCCGCGCCGGAGTAAAGGAACGCTTCGTGGCGGTACCCGCCGACCGTTCCTTCCAGCGACGCCTGCATATGGTTACTCCTTGGCCTGGCCCGGCTTCTGCGCGGCGGGATCCACGGGATGGGGCTGGTCTGCCTTGACCTCAATGATAGTGAACCCTGTGGTGACACCCGATGGCTGCCCGGCAGCCATCTTCTGGATGGGCGACGGATCCTCCTCGCCGGCGAGGGCGGCCTTGCCGCGCACCACGTGGTTCACCAGTTCCCCGATCTCCGGGATGCGGATCCGGATCTCATCCTCGCTGCGGAGGGTGAAGGGCAGGTCAGGGACGAGGCTTGTCCCGGTGGACAGCACCACTCCGGCCGGGAACTCATCCTCGCGGAAGAGGAACTGCACGAGTTCCGGGATACGGCGGCGCAGCCCGGCGGTGCTCGCCTGGCCGTCCCACACATCGGTGCCGTCGCGGCGGATCGTCATCTCGATGCTGAGCGCGTACGGGTCAGTCACCTCCCAGGCGGGCCGGATCCACGGCCCCATCGCGCAGCCGCCCAGGTAGATCTTGGCCTGCGGGAGGTACAGCGGGTTCTCCCCTTCGATGGACCGTGAGCTCATGTCGTTGCAGATGGTGTAACCGACCACCTCGGCACCGGAGTTCAGCACCACGGCGAGTTCCGGCTCGGGCACGTCCACCTCGGAGTCGGCGCGCGCGGATACCGCGCCACCGGGACCGACCACCCGCCAGGCCGCGGACTTGAAGAACAGTTCCGGGCGATGGGCGGTGTAGACCCGGTCGTAGATATCGGCAGAATCCGTGCTCTCCTGCACCCGGGCGTCCTTGGACCGCTCGTAGGTAACCCCGGCGGCCCAGACGTCCGTCCGCCCGTCGACGGGCGCGAGCGCGGTGACCCCGGCGATCGGCACCCCCGTGCCGCCGGCCTCCGCGCAGATCCGGCGGATCTGACTCAGCGGCAGGGCCAGCAGCCCGGCCATCGTGGCCACCTCCCGCACCGGTGTGACCAGCCCCGCGTCCAGCACTCCGATCAGCGGTGCTGACTCGCCGTCGGCATGACACCGGATGAGCTGCATGACGCTCCTCACGTGGGCGGGCGGTCCCGCCATGATCGCCGCCAGGCTACGGCCGGCCGCTGATGGCGTCAAGGATTCATCTGATTAACTCAAAACTTCATCAGATGAAGATTTGACCTGCCCCAGGGGACCGGCATACGCTCAGGGCTACCACCAGGACCGGAGGAGTACCCGTGACCGCCGCTTACCCGGCGCAGGCCCGCCACGCCCAGGTCGTGCACGGGCTGGGGGCCCGGATCGTGCGCGGTGAGCTGGAGCCGGGCTCTCCGGTGCCCACGGAGGACGAACTGGTGAGCCAGTTCGAGGTCGGCCGGTCGGCGCTCCGCGAGGGCGTGAAGGTGCTGGCGGGCAAGGGCCTGCTGGAGAGCCGGACCAGCGCCGGCACCCGGGTCCGGCCCCGTGAGTCGTGGAACCTGCTCGACCCCGACGTGCTTCGCTGGCGGTACGCGCCCGAGGCCAGCCCGGCGGACATCCGCACCCTGGCCGACCTGCGGGTGGCGCTGGAGCCAGGTGCCGCGCGGCTCGCCGCGGAGGCGGCCAGCGCGGCGCAGCGGGCCGCGGTCGCCGCCGCCATGGCCGGGCTGTGGGCGACCGTCGAGGAACCAGCCGCGTTCGTCGACGCGGATCTGGCGTTCCACCGGGCCGTCTTCGTGGCCGCCAACAATGACCTGCTGCTCTACATCCATGACGTGGTGAGCGTCGCACTGGGCGCCATCCGGCCGCTGCACACCCATTCCGCCGGGCACAACCGGCGGACACTGCCCAGCCACCAGCGGGTCGCCACCGCCATCCAGCGCGGTCACCACCGCAAGGCCGAAGACGCGATGCGCGAGATCGTCGAGGGTGCGCGCGGCGACGCGTTGCGCGAGGCAGTCGCCGGCGCCGACACCAGGGGAGAACGACCATGACCACGACCACCAGCGACGTGCGGATGGATATCGACGGTCACGTCGCCATCATCACGCTGGACCGCCCCGCGAAGCTCAATGCGGTGACACCTGAGATGACCGAGGCGCTGGCTGGCTACGTGGCCACCGTGAACGACCGCCGTGACCTGCGGGTGGTCGTGCTGACCGGCACCGGCCGGGCGTTCTGTGCCGGCAGCGACATCGCCGGGCTGGCCGGCTACGACAGCGCCTGGCAGTTCGGCCAGCGTCCCGACTACTGCGACGCCGTGCGGGCGCTGCGCAAGCCGGTGGTGGCCGCGATCAACGGATACGCCTTCGGCGGCGGCCTTGAGATGGCGCTCACCTGCGATATCCGTCTCGCCTCCAGCGCGGCGAGCTTCGCCGCCCCGGAGATCAAGCTGGGCTGGATCGGCGGCGGCGGCCAGTCCGTGCTGCTCGCGCACAACGTCGGCCCGAGCAACGCCGCGCTCATGCTGCTCACCGGCGACCCGGTGGACGCCGGTACCGCGTTGCGCTGGGGGCTGGTGACCGAGGTCGTCGCCCCGGGCGACCTGCATCCCCGGGCGCTGGACCTGGCCCGCACCATCGCGAGCCGCGCGCCGATCGCCGCGGAGACCGCCAAGCTGAACCTCCGGGCGGCGTTCGAGATGCCGCTCGGCCGCGCCATCGACTACGAGCGGCACCTGCAGACCATCTGCTTCGCAACGCAGGATGCGGCCGAAGGCCGGGCCGCCTTCGCCGAGCGCCGGGAACCACAGTTCCAGGGCCGGTGAGGGGAAACCAGATGGGAATCTTGTCCGGCTACCGGGTTGTCGATCTGTCCATCGCCATGGCGGGCCCGTTCGCGGCGATGCGGCTGGGCGACCTCGGCGCGGACGTGGTCAAGGTCGAGCCAACGGGCGGCGAGTGGCAGCGGCACACGTCGGCGGGCGGGGCCACCGGGAATCAGGTGAACGCGTCGTTCCTGTCGCTGAACCGGAACAAGCGCAGCCTCGCGGTGAACCTGAAATCGGCCGAGGGCCGCGAGATCGTGCTGGCCCTGGCCCGGCAGAGCGACGTCTTCCTGCAGAACTACCGCAGCGGGGTGGCCGAGCGGCTGGGCATGGACTACGAGTCAATCCGTGCGGTGCGCCCCGACATCGTGTACGTGTCGATCTCCGGGTACGGCTAGAGCGGGCCGTACGTGAGCCGCCCGGGGCAGGACATGCTGTTGCAGGCGATGAGCGGGGCGATGTTCAACGTCGGCCGCGCGTCCGATCCGCCCGCGCCGGCCGGGACCTTCACCGTCGACGCGATCACCGCCTACAGCGCGTTCGAGGGCGCGCTGGCCGCGCTGCTGCACCGCGAGCGCACCGGCGAGGGGCAGCTCGTCACCGTCAACATGCTCGACTCCGCCATCGCCGTGCAGGCCCAGGAGATGTCCATCTTCACCGTCGGCGGGATACCGCAGCACCGGGGCAGTGAGCCGCACGGGCACAGCTACATCCGCGCCCCTTACGGCACGTTCGCGACCGCCGACGGGTACCTCGCGCTGGCCTTTCCGCACCTCGCTGATCTGGCCGAAGTGCTTGATCTCCCGCAACTGGCGGCCCTGGACGACGAAATCGACGGGCACGCCCGGCGGGACGAGATCACCGCGCTGGTGGCTGGCCGGCTACCGGAGCGCAGCACGGCCGAATGGCTGGCGTTGATGGCGGAACGCGGCATCTGGGCCGGGCCCGTTTACACCTACGCGGACGTGGTCAACGATCCGCAGGTACGCCACAACGGGTCCCTGATCAGCTACGACCACCCCACCGAGGGACGGGTGACCACGCCCGGCTTCCCGTACCGGTTCAGCGCTACCCCGGCCGAGGTGCGCCGTGGCGCACCGCTGACCGGCGAGCAGACCCGTGAGATCCTCGCCGAGCTCGGCTGGGACGACGAGGCCACCGACGACCTCACCAAACGCGGCGTCGTCAACGCTCCCGGACCGGGCGCGTGACCGTCAGGGACCGCGGGTGACCCGTCCCGGAGCGCGCGCGTGACGACGCGGGGCGCGGCGGGTGACCGCTCCCGGCGGGGCGGCGCGGCGGTCACACTGCGCGGACTGACCTGGGATCACCCGCGTGGCTATCTGGTGCTGGACGCGCTGGCCGCAGCGGCCGATCCTGGCGATCCGGCCGGGCCGGTGCGCTGGGACCGGCAGCCGCTGGAGGACTTCGAGTCCCGGCCGCTGCGGACCCTGGCGGAAGACTACGACCTCCTGGTGATCGACCATCCTGGGCTCGGTGAGGCGGTCAGGGACGGCAGCCTGCAGCCGCTCGGCCGGTTCTTCAGTGCTGCCGAACTGGCCAGGTGGCGCGGGCTCACCGTCGGCGCCTCGTTCGACAGTTACCGGCTCGGCGGCCAGCAGTGGGCGCTGCCGCTGGACGCCGCCGCCCAGGTCTCCGTCTGCCACCCGGAGACAATGGGCGAGCGCCCGGCAAGCTGGGCGGATGCGGTCAACGCGGCCCGCGCGCAGCCGACCGCGCTGTGCCTCGGCGGACCGCACGCCCTGCTCATGTTCGCTGCGATCTGCGTCGCGTCCGGCCGGCCGCCGGCCACGGCCCCGGGAGAGTTCGTGCCCGCCGACACGGGCGGCGCCGCCCTCGACATCATGGCTGACCTGCTGGCGCACGCCGACCGCGAGCTGTCCCAGCGCAACCCGATCGGGGTGCTGGACGCGATGACGGCGCCCGGCGGGCCGTCCTACTGCCCGCTCGTGTTCGGATACGTGACCTATCACCGCCCGGATCGTCCCCGCCCGGATCGCGGGCCACGGCGGCTCGCTGCTTTCGACGCCCCGGGCGGCCCCGGCGGCATCGGCAGTGTGCTCGGCGGCACCGGCATCGCGGTGACCCGGTCCGCCGCGCAGCCGGCCGCGGTGGCCGGCCTGCTGCGCGGGCTGCTGTCCGAGCCGGTGCAGGTCGGCCTGTACGCCCGGCTTGGCGGGCAGAGCTCGCTGCGGCTGGCCTGGCAGGATGGCGACGTAGACCAGCGCAACGGCGGGTTTTACCGTGCCACCCGGCGCACCATCGACAGCGCCTGGGTCCGGCCACGTTTTGCCGGTTACCCGGCATTCCAGGCGGCGGCCTCGGCCGTGCTGCGCGACGGGCTGCTCGCGGGCGGGGACCATGCCGTCCTGCTGGGCCGGGTCAGCGAATTGTTCGCCCGGGCGCGGGAGACCGGCGGGTGAGAGCCAGCCGGCCAGGGAATCGGCTCAGGGAAGAGGGGCGTGCGGTGAGCGTAGCGGTGCTGCGGGGCTGGCCCGTGATCGGCCAGCCGATCGAGGTCAACGGCGGACGGGTGATGTCGTGAACGCCGGAGCTGGCCGTCTTGACCGGCTGATGACGGAGCGTTATGCCGGAGATCTTGCGGCGGCGGGCGGTGTCCGCGCGGTGGTACTCGACGATGGCAGCGAACGCGGCATCCGGGTGCTGGAGTTCCGTACCGGCGGTGGCCTGCGTTTCGACGTGCTCGTGGACCGGGCCATGGACATCGGCCTGGCCGAATTCGACGACCTCAGCGTCGGCTGGCGGTCCGCCACCGGGTTCCGCCACCCCGCCCTGCACGAGTACGCCGATGAGGACGGGCTGTCCTGGCTGCGCAGCATGTCCGGGCTGGTGGTCACCGCGGGACTGGATCACACCTTGTTCGGCGGGACCGTCGGCTCACCGGAGTACCACTACCCGCCACGGCAGACGGTCCGGCATGGCCTGCACGGGCGGATCGCGAACACCCCGGCCCGGCTGGCCGGCTACGGCGAGCGGTGGGACGGCGATCACTGCGTGCTGTGGGCCGAAGGCGAGGTCAGCCAGGCGGCGATCTTCGCCGAGCACCTGGTGCTGCACCGCCGGATCGAAGCCGACCTGGGCGGCACCGAGATCCGGCTCACCGACACCGTGGTCAACGCCGGCTTCGACCGGACACCGCACATGTTCCTCTACCACATCAACGTGGGCTGGCCGCTGCTGGACGAGGGGGCCCGGTTCGACGCGCGCATCGCCGGCACCGGGTGGCGCAGCGACAGCGTGGCCGAGCAGGGTGTATCGCACCTGGTGTTCCCCGGCCCGCAAGCTGGCTTCGTCGAGCAGGTCTATGAGCACGCGCTGACCCCGGACCCCGACGGGCGGACCCGGGTCCGGCTGGTGAACGACCGGCTGGGCCGGAGCTTCGAACTCGACTACGATCCGGCCGCGTTCCCCGCCTTTTTCGAATGGCTGAACCTGCGTGAGGGCGCCTATGCCGTCGGCCTGGAACCCTAGACGCATCACGTGGCGGGCGACGCGGCGGCCCGGGCCGACGGGTCGATGATCTGGCTCGATCACGGCGACGAGCGCGGCTACACCACGACATTCCGGTTCGGCCGCCAGTAGCCGCCGCCAGTACCGGCCGCCGCCGGTTCACTCAGGCGGGGTGTTCCTGCCCGCCGCCGGCCCACTCGGTGTGGAAGCTGCCCTCGGCGTCCACGCGGTGGTAGGTGTGCGCGCCGAAGTTGTCGCGCAGGCCCTGGATCAGGGCCGCGGGCAGCCGGTCCCGGCGCAGGCCGTCGTAGTAGGCGAGCGACGACGAGAACGCGGGCGTCGGGATGCCGGCCGTCGCGGCGTGCGCCACGATCCGCCGCCAGCTGTCCACGCCGTCCCGTACCGCGTCGGCGAAGTACGGTGCGACCAGCAGGCTGGGCAGGGCGGGATCCTCGTCGTAGGCCTCGCGGATCCGGTCGAGAAAGCGGGCCCGGATGATGCAGCCGCCACGCCAGATGGTGGCCATCGCGCCGCGGTCAATGTCCCAGCCGTACTCCGCGCTGCCCGCGGCGATGTGGTCGAAGCCCTGCGCGTAGGCGACCACCTTCGACGCGTACAGGGCGCGGCGGACATCGTCGATGAACGCGTCCCGGTCGCCGATCGTGAGCGGCGTGACACCGCCGCCGAATGCCGCCCGGGCCGCTGCTCGCTGGTCGGCGTGACCGGACAGGGCGCGCGCGAACGTCGCCTCCGCGATGCCGGTGATCGGGATGCCGAGGTCGAGTGCGCTCTGCACGGTCCAGCGGCCGGTGCCCTTCTGCTCGGCCTGGTCGAGCACGATGTCCACGAACGGCTGGCCGGTTTCCGCGTCGGTATGCGCCAGCACGTCCGCGGTGATCCCGATGAGGAATGAGTCCAGGTCGCCCTCGTTCCAGGTGCGGAAGATCTCGCTGATCTCGGCCGGTGTCGCGTCCAGGGCGGCCCGCAGGATGTCGTAGGCCTCGGCGATGAGCTGCATGTCGGCGTACTCGATGCCGTTGTGCACCATCTTGACGAAGTGGCCGGCGCCGTCCGGCCCCACGTGGGTGCAGCACGGCGTGCCGTCCACCTGCGCGGCGATGGACTCGAAGATCGGCCCGAGCTTCTGGTAGGACTCCGCGGACCCGCCGGGCATGATGCTCGGCCCGTTGAGCGCCCCCTCCTCGCCGCCGGAGACACCGCAACCGACGAAGTGCAGGCCATGCTCGCGCAGCGCGGCCTCACGCCGGCGGGTGTCGGTGTAGTGCGCGTTGCCGCAGTCGATGATGATGTCGCCCTCATCCAGCAGCGGCACGAGTTCGTCGATCACGGCGTCAGTGGCCTCACCTGCCTTGACCATGGCGATGATCGCCCGTGGCGGCCTGAGGCTGGCGACGAAGTCCTTCATCGACTCACTCGGCACGAACGTGCCCTCGCCGCCGTGCTCGGCGACCAGGCTGCGGGTGCGCTCCGGTGAACGGTTGTGCAGCGAGACGACGTGCCCGTGCCGGGCCAGGTTCCGGGCCAGGTTGCGGCCCATC
This sequence comes from uncultured Streptosporangiaceae bacterium, assembly GCA_964412845.1. Lineage (GTDB taxonomy): Bacteria > Actinomycetota > Actinomycetes > Streptosporangiales > Streptosporangiaceae > JAWWPY01. Next base: position 12,380 of record CAYPQM010000087.1, on the reverse strand, counting down.
ACGGCCAGCCCGGTCACGCCGATGTCTGCGTTGTTGTCCTGGGTCATGCGTGGCTCCTCAGCAGTCCGGCCCGCCGCTCGCGTTCATCACCCGCGAGGGTAGCCGTTGCGCGCGGGCAGCGGCGCGGGAAAAGCGGCGCGGGGAGTGGTGCGGCAGGCTGTTGGCCAGGCCGGCGTCTAGAGTGCATGACTATGGCAGAGATCGTGCTCCGCGTCCGGCTCACCTGTGGCGACCACCTGGACGTCAGCTACGAGGAACCCGGCATCCTCGCCCCGGACGAGGTCCTTGAGCACGCCATCTCGACCATTGCGCAAGACGGCGGGATACTGCGCACCCGGCATGGCGACCGGCTTCTCGTCCTCTACGGCCGGGGCGTGGCCGCCCTTGAGGTGGCCCCGCGCGGCGCCATCCTCTGAGTGCCGTCGCGGCCCGGCCTGGCCTGCCCACCTGTTGTGCGGTGGGCCGCAAGCCCCAGCTGGTCGGCCGCAAGCCGGTGGGCCGCAACGCGCAAGCGGGGGGCGCGGGCCCCCGCCGGCCGGCCGTGCCCCGCAGCCAGCCGGGGCCGGGGGATTACTTGACCGCGATGATGTCCGTCATCCGGATGTCCGGGTTCTTCGCGAGCAGATCGGCCGCGACATCGCCGAGGGCCACCGGGATCCGGCCGTTCAGGTGCGCCTGGCGGCCGCCTTCGTCGTTGAAGGTGTCGAAGATGCCGTAGGTGGTGTCGCTCAGCCTGAAGGCGTACCAGGTCACTGTGCCTGACTCCGCCGCCGCCAGGGCCCGGCCCTTCTCCAGGAACGCGGCGAGTTGCCCGCCCTTGCCGGGCTTGGCTTCCAGAAGTGCCAGCAGCCCGCGGTCAATGCTCATGCGTCTTCCTTTCACTCAAGATCAAAGGAAACCCACTAAGGATCCAGGGAAACGCTATTGACGGGTCGTTCCCACCGACAGTGGCGGATCCGCCTTTCTCGCTATCATTTCCGCCATGGAGGTAGCCGTTCTTGTTGTTGACGGGATGTTCGACTCCGGGCTGAGTGTCGTGCTCGACGTGCTGGCCACCGCGAATGCCCTGGGTGCCGGGGTAGCCTGCGCCCCCTCACCGTTCACGACCACCCTGATCGGGGTCGGGGCGACGGTGACGACCGGGCAGGGGATGCGGGTCGAGACGTCGCCGCTGCCGCAGCTCGACGTAGTTCCCGACGTGGTGGTGATGCCCGCGCTCGGCGTCAAGTCACCACCGGAGGTCGTCGACGCGGTACGCGATCACCCGTCGCTGGCCTGGATCGCGTCGCTGCGGGACGCGGGCGCCGCGCTGGCCGCGGCCTGCAGCGGCACGTTCTTTCTCGCTGAGGCGGGCGTGCTCAACGGCCTGATGGCGACGACCAGCTGGTGGCTGGGACCAGCGTTCCGCGGCCGCTACCCGGCGGTCCGCCTCGACGAGACCCGGACCATCACCCAGGACGACCGGGTGACCACCGCGGGCGCCGCGTTCGCCCATATCGACCTGGCCCTCTCGCTCATCCAGCAGCAGAGCCCGGCCTTAGCTGACCTGGTGGGCCGCTATCTCGTGATCGGCGACCGGCCCTCGCAGGCGGCGTTCGCCGTGCCGGCCCTGCTGGCCAGCGCGGATCCGACGATGACCGCCATGGAGCGATGGGTACGAGACCATATCGCCGAACCGATGCAGATCAACGGGCTCGCAGCGGCGCTGGGGGTCAGCGAGCGCACGCTCCAGCGCACGACAGCGGCCGTGCTGGGCATGTCCCCGATGGACTTCGTGCACGAGATCCGGCTGGACCAGGCGACCTTCTTGCTGCGCACCACGACCCGGAGCACCGAATCGATCGCGGCCGCGGTCGGATACCGGAACGCCGGCACGCTGCGCGCGCTGGTCCGCCGCCGCCGCGGGTCCACTCTCAGCGCATTGCGCCAGGGCCGTCCCGGTACGGTCGATCCGGGCTGACCTTGTCGCCGCCCCGCGGAGCTTCCTGGAACGGGACATGGCACCCGGGGTCCGCTTGCGGGCGGACCCCGGGTGCCATGCTGGTGAACTGCCGGTCGTGTGGCTACCGGATGATGAAGATCGGCCGGTAGGTGTGCACGACGTTGGATGAGGCCACGATCCCCGGCGGCGGGAATGCCGTGCTGTAGGCGGAGACGAAGGCAACCAGGTCGCTGCCGCCGTAGCTCGGCGTGAAGAGCACCGAGCAGGAACTGCCGGAACCGCACTCAGCCAGCCGGGTGCCGTTCTCGTTGAAGATCTCGATGTAGTACGGCGTGGGCCCGACGTTGCCGTTGGTCGTGGCCGTGACGGTCTCCGTGCCGAAGGTGAAGGCCGGAGCGGTGAGCGAGACCCGCCAGCCGAGGTTCGACCAGGTGACGAAGCCCACCCGGGACGTCGCCTGGATGCCGCTCGGCGGGTAGGCCGCGGTGAGGTTGGACAGGTAGGCGATGTACTCGTGCGTGGTCGCGGCGAACTGGCTGACCGTTACGCTGCACGACGTGCCATACCCGCAGGCAGCTAGCCGGGTACCGGTCGTGACGTCATAGATTTCGGTCCAGAATGGCGATGGCCCGATATCCGCGCTCGTGGTCGTGGTCAGCGTGGTCGCATACCCGACCGGCAGGGTGCTCGAAGCGGCCGACAGGGACAGGCTTACGCTCTGCCAGGTCACGCCGACCACCCCGGATGATGCCTGCACGCTGCCCGGCGGGTAACTGGCCGAGGCGTCCGACACGACAGCGATGTACTGGTGTGTCGTCGGAACCGGCTGGGTGACCGGGGTGCTGCAGGTCGTTCCCGAGCCGCAGGTGACCACGTACACGTGCGCGGTCTCGTCATAGATGCGCAGGTAGTACGGGGTCGGGCCGACGTTGAAGTTGGCCGTCGCGGTCAGGGTTGAGTACTGGGTTGGCCAGAGCAGGCTGGAACTGGCGGTCAGCCCGGCCGACCACGCGGTCGGCGGCAGTGCCCGGTGCGACGCGGGCGGCTTGGCCGGTATCACCGAGCCGACCCCGGCCCCAGGTGTAGTCGGTGGCCGCGGCTGTACCGGCTTCGGGCTGTGCGCGGCGGCTGACGATGTGGCCACCGGGCTGGCCGACGCGGCCACGGTCCCCGCCAGGAGCAGGCCTGGCAGGGCGAGCGCAGTCAGGGCGAGCCTGGCCTGCCATCCATAACCCTGTGACGCAATAGCCTTGAGACGCATCTTTCCCCCCATGAGACGCGCACCCGGCCATGCCGCCCTCCGTGGCGGCCTCCCACACTCCCCGTGAGATCCGGGTGCGGTCGACAAGAGCCACCACCCCGACCCCAGATACATCCCGTCACAAACTGATTACTGCATGTCATTGCGAGGCTGGGCTGCCGGGCCGTTCAGCGGCCGCCGGTGCGCGAGGATGGGCATCATGCTGCGGACCGCCCTGACCGAAATGCTCGCGCTTGATGTTCCCGTGGTGGGCGCGCCGATGGCCGGCGTCGCCGGCGGCCGGCTGGCCGCCGCCGTGTCAGCGGCGGGCGGCCTCGGCATGATCGGCGTGGGCAGCTCGATGGCTCCGGCCGCGATAGCCGCCCAGGCCGGGCGGGCCGGCGAGGCAGGCGCCCGGTTCGGGATCGGGCTGATGGCGTGGGCGCTGGACCGGTGCCCGGACCAGTTTGAGGCGGCGGTCGCGGCCGGCCCGGCGCTGGTCTCGGTCAGCTTCGGCGACTACGCGCCGTGGGTGGCCCGGCTGCACCAGGCCGGGATCACCGCTGCCACCCAGGTCGGTGATGTCGAGGCCGCGCGGGTCGCCGCCGGTCACGGCGTGGATCTGATCGTCGCCCGTGGCGCCGAGGCGGGCGGGCACGGCCGGGACACGGTAGCGACCCTGCCGTTGCTGCAGGGCGTGCTCGACGCCGTGGACCGGCCGGTCCTCGCGGCGGGCGGCATCGGCACGCCCCGGGGGCTCGCCGCGGTGCTCGCCGCCGGAGCGGCCGGCGCCTGGCTCGGCACCGCGCTGCTGTGCGCCACGGAGGCGGACACCAGCCCAGCGGCCCGCGCCCGCGCCCGCGCCGCCCGCGAAACGGACACCATCTACACCCGCGTCTTCGACATTGCCCAGGGGCTGGCCTGGCCGCCGGACTTCGGGGGCCGTGCCCTACAGAACGATTTCACCCAGCACTGGGCCGGGCATGAGCAGGCACTGGCCAGCGATTCGCGCGCCGGTCAGCAGCTGGCCGCGGCGAGAAGCCGCGAGGACTACGGCACCGCGTTCCTCTACGCCGGCCAGGGCGTCGGCCTGGTGACACAGGACCGGCCGGCCGGCGCCATCCTGGCCGACCTCGTCGCTGGCGCGGAGCGCTTGCTCAGCCGCTGGCGGTAGCCCGCGACGGCACGGGATGACGCCCAGGTCAGCGCCGGAGGGTGACCAGGCGCAGGCGCTAGGTAGGCAAATATGTCCCAATAGTCACATTGATGTTGGTTACTGTGAACGTCTCATCTCTACCTGCCGGGCTGGGAAGCCGATGCTGGGGGCGGCCCCGCATAGTCACAACAGCTAAGGAGACTCATGAGGCTCATGCAGGTGAGGCGTAACTGGCTGGCGGCCAGCGGCTTAGCGGCGCTGCTGCTCATCGCCGGCTGCGGCGGCTCGGGCACCAGCGGGACCAGCGTCGGCGGGACCGGCAGCGCCACTGGCAGCGCCACCGGGCCGGAGAAGACCCACATCACGGTCGCGGCACTGCCCATCGTGGATGACGCGCCCCTTTTCCTGGCCATCAAGAAGGGCTACTTCACCCAGCAGGGGCTCACCGTGACCCCCGAGCTCGTCGCGCAGAGCACGCTGGCCCTCCCCGACCTGCTGCACGGCTCAGTCGACGTCGTCGGCGGCGGCAACTACGTCTCCTACTTCGAAGGCCAGGCCAAGGGGACGTTCAGCCTCCGGCTGCTGGTGGCGGGCACGGCCTGCAAGGCCAGCAGCTTTGGCATCGTCGCGATGCCAGGTTCCGGCATCAGCAGCCCGGCCGGTCTCGCGGGCAAGACCGTCGCCGTCAACCTCACCAACAACATCCAGACGCTCACGGCCAACGCCGTGCTCAAGGCCGATGGCGTGAACACCGCCACGGTGAAGTACGTCGCCATCCCCTTCCCGGACATGGCCGCCGCGCTCAAGGCCGGCCGGGTCAATGCGATCAGCGTTGTGGAGCCCTTCCTGTCCGGCGCGGAGCACAGCCTCGGCGCGAGGCAGGTCGTGTCCGAGTGCACGGGCCCGACCGCCAATCTCCCGCTGTCCGGGTACTTCGCCACCCAGGCGTGGACGCGGAAATACCCGAAGACCGCACGAGCCTTCCAGCGCGCGATGGCGCGGGCCCAGGCGTTCGCGGATGCCAACCCCGCGGCGGTCAAGCAGATCCTGCCGACCTATACCAAGATCACCGTGCAGGCGGCCGGCGGTATCACCCTGGGCTCCTTCCCGGCCACGACGGTCGCCGCCCAACTGCAGCGGGTCGCCGACCTGATGCGCTCGGGCGGGTTGCTGACCAGCCCGTTCAGCGTGCAGCCGATGCTCTTTCACTGAGGCGCTGGTGACGGCACTGAGGCACCGGTGACCCAGGCCAGGCAGTGGCGCCGCGGGCTGGCCGGCCTGGCGCTGTTCCTGCTGCTCGCGGAAGCGCTCGGCCGGACCGGGGTGATCAGCCCGTCCGTCCTGCCGCTCACCTCCACGGTGCTCGCGCGGGCCGCCGGCCTCGCCGCCAGCCCGCGTTTCCGCACCGACCTGGCGGCCACCCTGCAGGCGTGGGCGGTCGGCCTGGCCATCACGATCGTGCTGGCCGTTCCCTGCGGCGTGCTGCTCGGCAGCCTGCCGGGGGTGCGCACCGCCAACCGGGCCGTGGTGGAGTTCCTCCGGCCGATCCCGTCGGTCGCGCTGATCGTCCTGGTCGGGCTGCTGCTGGGCCCCGGCCTGCGGATGAACGTGACGCTGATCGTCTACGCGGCGGTCTGGCCGGTGCTGTTCAACACGATCTACGGCCTGGATGACACCGACCCGTTGGCGAAGGAGACACTGCGGGCCTTCGGGTTCGGCCGGCTGGCGGTGATCTGGTTCGCGTCGCTGCCGGGCGCCGCGCCGTTCATCGCGACCGGAATCCGGCTCGCCTCCTCGATCGCGATCATCCTCAACATCAGCACCGGCTACCTCACCGGCAGCATCAGCGGGAACGGCATCGGCGCGTTCATCGCCGAGGCCAATACGGGTGCCGGCAACACCGCGCTGGTCCTGGCGGCGGCGCTGTGGAGCGGCCTGCTCGGCCTGGTCCTCAACCTGGCCCTGGTCTGGGCCCAGCGGCGGCTGCTGCCGTGGCATCAGGCGTACACCGCGGAGGCGCGATGATCACGGCGGGGCGACCACGGCGGCGCGATGGCCACGGCGGCGCACTGCGGGCGGCGCTGCCGCGCTGGGCGGTGCTGCTGGCCGCCGCGGCCGGGTGGCAGGTGTGGGCGCGGCTGCAGCGCAGCGCGTTCTTCCCGCCGCCCTCGGCGATTGCGGCCCGGATGTACCGGCTCTGGTTCTCTGGTCCCGCGGCGCGCCTGTTCCTCACCCCGGATGCCATCGGCAACCTGCTGCCCAGCCTGGGCCGGGTCCTGGCCGGGCTGGCCATCGCGGCCGTCGCTGGCGCGGCCGTCGGCCTGGCCCTGGGCCGGTCCGCCGCCGTGCGCGGCTACCTCGACCCGCTGCTGCAGTTCGCCCGGGCGCTGCCCGCGGTGACACTGGTGCCCGTCTTCATCGCCATCTTCAAGATCGGCACCCAGATGGAAGTGGCGACGATCGCGTTCGGCACCATCTGGCCGATCCTGCTCAACACGGCGGACGGCGCCAGGCACCTCGACCCGGTCCAGGTGGAGACCGCCCGGGCCTTCCGGCTGCCCGCCTGGTCGCGGCTGACCAGGCTGATCATCCCGGCCACGCTGCCCAAGTTCTTCGCCGGGCTGCGGCTGAGCATGTCACTCGCACTCGTCCTGATGGTGTTCGCGGAGCTGGCCGGGGCCAGCAATGGCCTGGGATATGAGATGAGCAACGCGGAGAGTTCGTTCGACATGACCTGGTTGTGGTGCACGCTCGTCCTCATCGCCATCCTCGGGAACCTGCTCAACGTGGCGGAGCTGGCCGCGGAGCGCCGGCTGCTGGCCTGGCACCGGGGCGCCCGGCAGCGCGGGAACTGACAGGAGCCGCGAGCCACCATGCTTAAGATCACCAACCTGACGCACTCCTACCGCCAGCAGGGCGCGGAGCACCTGGCCATCGAGCACATCACCCTGACGGTGGCCGATCGGGAGCTGGTCAGCATCGTCGGGCCATCTGGCTGCGGCAAGTCCACCCTGCTGCGGTGCGTCGCAGGCCTGCTCGCCCCGTCCGGGGGCAGCGTGCTGCTCGATGGCGTGACGGTGGATCAGGTGCCCGACGGGCTGGCCGTGGTGTTCCAGGACTACAGCCGGTCCCTGCTGCCCTGGCTGAGCGTCCAGGACAACGTCTCGCTGCCGCTGCGTGGGAGGCAGCGCAGCCGCGCCGTGCGCCGGGAGGCGGCGGCCGCGGCACTGGCCACGGTCGGGCTGGCCGGCGCCGGGCAGAAGTATCCGTGGCAGCTCTCCGGCGGGATGCAGCAGCGGGTCGCCATCGCGCGGGCACTGGCCTGCGATCCGGTCCTGCTGCTCATGGACGAGCCGTTCGGCTCGGTGGACGCGCAGACCAGGGAGGACCTGGAGGACCTGCTGCTGGTGGTGCGCCGGGCCCGGGACGTCACCATCCTGCTGGTCACCCACGACATCGACGAGAGCGTCTATGTCGGTGACCGGGTGGTGGTGCTCAGCCCCGGCCCTGGGCGGGTCCAGGCCGATCTGCCGGTCGACCTGCCGTCCCCGCGCGATCAGATCAGCACGAGGGAACTGGCGGCGTTCGTGCATCTGCGGGCGGAAGTGGGCCGCCTGGTCCGCGGGAGGTTATCCGAGCGGGGAGTTGCGCTGGATCTGGAGCAGGAATTCAGCGTTCGAGGCGGTGCTGCGGGTCTTCTTCAGCAGCAGGTCGATGGCCTGCTGGGCGTCCAGTTCGGCCAGCGCCCGGCGCAGTTTGGCGGTGACGGCGTGCTCTTCGGGTGACATCAGCAGGTCATCCCGGCGGGTGCTCGATGGCGTGACGTCGATAGCGGGGAAAATGCGCTTCTCGGCGAGGTCGCGGCGCAGCCGCAGTTCCATGTTCCCGGTGCCCTTGAACTCCTCGAAGAACACGTCGTCCATCCGCGATCCGGTCTCCACCAGGGCGGTGGACAGGATGGTCAGCGAGCCGCCGTTCTCGATGTTCCGGGCGGCGCCGAGGAACTTGCGGGGCGGGTAGAGGGCGCTCACCGCGACCCCGCCGGCCAGGATGCGGCTGCTCGGCGGGGCGGCGATGTTGTACGCACGGCCGAGCCGGGTGATGGAGTCGAGCAGCACGACGACGTCGCGGCCCAGTTCGACGAGGCGCTTGGCCCGCTCGATGCCGAGTTCGGCCACCGCGATGTGCTCCTCGGCCGCCTGGTCGAAGGTGGCGGAGATGACCTCGCCGTGCACTGACCGCTGCAGGTCGGTGACCTCTTCCGGCCGCTCCCCGACGAGCACGACCATCAGGTGCACCTCAGGGTGGTTGGCGGCGATGGCCGCGGCGATGGCCTGGAGCACCATGGTCTTGCCGGCTTTGGGCGGCGACACGATGAGACCGCGCTGGCCCTTGCCGATGGGGCTGACCAGGTCGATGATCCTGGCCGCCGGCGAGCCGCCGGCACCCTCCAGGCGCAGGCGTTCCTGCGGGTGCAGCGGGGTCAGATTGGCGAAGTCCGGGCGCTGCATCGCCTCGGCGAGCGCCAGGCCGTTGACTGTGTCCAGCCGGGTCAGCACCGAGTACTTCACCTGCGCCCGGCCCTGGCGGGGAGCCGGGCCGGCCCGGCCCTGGCGGGCAGGCTGGGCGCCGTTGTCCTGGCGGCCCGCCTGGCCGCTGCCCCCGCCAGGGTCGCCCTGGCGGGGAGCCTGGATGGCACCCTCGATGAGGTCGCCTCGGCGCAGCCCGTACTGCCGGACCTGGGCCAGGGACAACGCGATGTCGTCAGGATCCCGCCCGTAGCCGGACCTGCGCAGGAACGCCCCGGTGTCGCTGACATCGAGGATGCCGGACACCGGGATCGCAGGGGCGTCGTGGGTTTCCACGACGGGCAGCCGCGGCGCGCGCTGCCTGGTGATTGTTGTCATACGTGAATTTCCTTTCGGGGAAACGGGCAAATACGGGTACGCCAGAAGAACGCTGCGCTGGTGCAGCGGAAATATGCACGCGCACGGCAGCCAAAAAAGAACACCGCCGGTCAGACCGGCACTTTGGGAAACGCTCTACATCCGGGTCCGGATCATGGCCGGGGAAAGGATGGAGCCGGGGGGCCCTTCTCAGGGGTACTCTCGCCCGCTACAGCGAGAAACATTACTTGGTGCAACTATATACCGCAACGTCACCGCGGTGGCAAATCATTCCGTGGTGCGGGCCGGTTTTCCGCCGGTGCCGCGGCCGGCCGCGCCGCTCCGGGGTCAGTCGGGGTGCGCAGGACGGTGGTCGGCCTGCCCGGCCTGACCCGGTCGGCGATGACGCCCAGCGGCAGCATCGCATGGTGTGCCCGGCCGCCGTCGTACCCGGTCGCCGTGGATATCGAGGCGACCTGCGGTCGCCCCCTGAGCGCGGTGACCGTACGCATCGTTCCTGGGCCGGCCGTATCAGGCGGGCTCGAAACAACTCTGTTTTCAACAGAAGGTCATATCCGTCAGTGTTCAGGGAGATGAGTGATGATGACGGACACCGATATCTCTGCCGCCCCCCCGGTGTCAGCCCGGCCGGTGCCACCGGGTCGTCTCGGCGGCATCACCAGGAACGAGTGGTGGGGTTACGGCGTCTGGCTTTTCGTGGGCGCCGTCATCGGGATTTCTGAGATCTGGGCGGCGGTCGGGAACCCGAGGTGGCCGACGATCTCGGCGACGGTGGGCCACCTGGAAGCGCTGTGGAGCCCGGTCAGGATCATCGTGATCGCGTTGATCGTTTTCGGTGCGGTGCAGGTTCTCACCTACCCGCCCCGGAAGTCTCAGTTCACTCCGAGATGGCGGCCGCCGCGCTGGCGGACCCACAATGGGCGGCTCACCAGGAAAAACCGGCAGGCAGTGGAGTTCGGGCATGCCGTGCTCTATATCCCGCTCGCGCTCCTCGCCGTGGTCGCGGGCAGCATCGTGGCCGCCGAACTGAGCAGCAGCAAGTTCCTCCTCGGCTGCGTCCTGTACGGCCTGATCGCCCTCGCGCTCCTGATCATCCCTAACGCGCTCGCGTTCTGGGCCGCGAAGGAGGTGCCGTTCCCGTCGCTCGTCCGCACGCTTGATGACCTGGAGAACCGGTGGCACGTGGCGGTCATGGTCATCCTGGCCGGGCTGGCCATCCTGGCTGTCCACCTCGTGGCCTATCCCTGGCCCTGATGCTGCCCGGCGGCGGGCTTGGTGCGATCCCGGGCCCGCCGCTGCGGTCAGCGCTCGCCCGCGCCGGGCGCGGCGAAGGTCGGTACGGGACCTGACTGCCTGGCCAGTGTGACAAGCCCAGCGCCGGTTAGATGTCGTGCTGGCCGTCCCGGGCTGCGGCCAGGAAAGCCCGCCAGGTTGCCGGGGCCAGAGATAGCACGGCCCCGGACCTGTTAGCCGAGTCTCTTACGAGTACCGCCTGGTCGAGGATGGCCACTTCCACGCAATTCGTGCGGTTGGAGGCCGTGCTGGTGCGCCACTTGATAAGTAGTTACCGGCCCTCGGGTCCTGTGCCCAGTCGGATCTTTGCCGAAGGCCGGCAACGTCACCAGGTCACCCTGGGCTGGGGAGGGAATCTGGTGCGATGCCGGTGACAGCGCGCAAGGCGCGCAGGGCGGTGGCGGTGACCTGCGCTGGCGGGGTACCGGGCCGGTACCAATAGCGCAATTCGGCATAGCCCTCTTCGTCTATCCAGAACTCGGCGCCGTGCTGGCCGGAAGGGCTGAGAGTTGCTGTTAAGTCGAGCCCGGCACGGGAGTCGGTCAGGTGCGTGGTCAGGCCGTGCGCGGTCAACTCGGCGGCCATTGCGCGCATGCGTTCCGCGTCGTACTGGGCCGGTCCGGCCGGGGCGGGCTCGGTCATGGCTGTTCTCCCCTTAAGCGCTGAGTACTGGCGGTCATGACATATCAATCTCAAACCAGACGGTCCATCCGGCCGCGCTGTCGCCGGTGCGTCCCCAGTTGCTGGTTAGCTGGGCGACGATGAGTAACCCGCGCCCGTGCTGCTCATCGCGGCGCCGCACCGGCTGGGTCCAGGGTCCGCCTTCGTCTTGGACTTCCACCCGCAGCCAGTCGCCGCGTATCCGGGCGCGGACGGTGAACTGGCCGCCGGGCTCCGCTGAATGACTGTGCACGGTGGCGTTGCCGACAAGCTCGGACAGGCAGAGCACGGCGTCATCGGTGGCCGGATGGCCGTCCAGGAGGGCCGCCAGAAACCGGCGTGCTTCCCCGGCTTGGGCCGGGGTGGCCGGGAAGGCACGGGACCAGGCGAGCGGCGGTGCGGCAGTGGTCTCGGGCATTCCGTGTCCTGTCTGTGGTGTGCTGGGTGTCGCGTTCTGCTCTGCTCTCTAAGCCTGGGCGCAGCGAATATGTTGGGAAAGTAGTTCGCGGCTGGGGTCGCGGTTCGGTAGGGCCGCGCCGGAATGTGTCGGTTGGTTGTAGGGAGGAAAGCCGGTGGCATCACGGGATTTAGACTCGGCGGCAAGCCCGCTGCGGGTATTCGGGGCCATGCTGCGCCGTTACCGCGCTAAGGCGGGCATGTCGTTAGAACAGCTTGGCGCACGCGTGTATCTCTCGGACGACATGGTCGGGAAGATCGAGAATGGGCAGCGCGTGCCCACGGAGCAGTTCGCCGCCGCGTGCGACGCGGTGCCCGAGCTGAACACGGGCGGGGCGCTGAGCGAACTGCGGGAGTTACTGAAGGATCATCTCAAGCAGCGGGCTTACCCAGGCTGGTTCGCCCGCTGGCCGGACAAGGAAGCCGACGCGAAGATCCTGCGCTGGTTCGAGATGGTTGTTGTCCCTGGCTTGCTCCAGACGCCGGACTACGCACGTGCCCTGCTGGCCAACCGCATCGGCGACAGCCCTGACGACGTGGACGAGATTGTGGCCGCGCGCATGGAGCGGCAGTCCGTCCTCGCCCGGGACAAGCCCCCGGAGTTGTGGGTCGTCATCGATGAGGCGGTGCTGCACCGGGCGGTCGGCGGGCCGTACGTGATGCGCGAGCAGATTAACCACGTGATGAAGGCCGCGCGGCGATCAAGCGTTGTAGTGCAGGTGATTC
>CAYPQM010000086.1:6921-28862 GCA_964412845.1 uncultured Streptosporangiaceae bacterium | reverse complement strand
CCGACCTCGCACCGCCGCATCTGCTCGGCCGCTACATGTCGCTCTACGGCCTCACCTTCACGGCAGGCGTGGCCCTCGGCCCCGCGGTCGGCGGCGCGCTGCTCGCAACGTCACCCGACGCCGTCTGGTGGGGCGGCGCCTTGGCGGCAGCACTGATCGGAGCCGGCTTGCTGCGACTCGGCGACCGGATACCGGACCCGCTCTTGCAGGCGCACTGCCCTCCGCAAGCCGTCAGCGCGGCCGATATGGACTCCGCCTGTCACAGCTGCTAGCGGCCACGAAAAAATACGGGGTGTGCGGCCAGTTAGCTCCAGGTTCGCGGCCATCGTTTCTCCAGTCCTGCGGCCATTGATGGTCCAGGTTGCTGGTCATGTTCTCTGCCGGCGTCCCGGCGTGTCGTGATGCTGGTGGTCCCTCCGGTGTGGATGGGTCTGAGGTGATTCGCCTTACACATCGGAGTCCGGAGGGACCCGTGACCAAGTCTGGCGCCGATCCCCATGACATCGAATGGGCATTCCAGGCGCACACTCTTCATCTCCTCCAGCGGCGGCCGATCACTACGTCCCTCATCGGCCGCGTCCAGACAGACTTACAGGCCGTCGCGGGCGGTGCCCCTGCCTCCAGTCGACGGCCGCCAATGATGTTCGCGATCGGTTTCGGCTCACCCCTTGTGGTGTTCGTGCTGGCCAGCGTCGTTTTCTGGCTCATCGACGTCCGCCGGGATCACTGTCTCGGCGTCTCCGGCTAGCAGCTGCTGCGGAGTCTGACCGAAGGTGTACCGGACCGGGCCCCGGCATGAGGGTGAACGACCAGATGACGTCGTACCGGTCCCGGCCACTTCCGCGGGATGGCGGTTCCGCTGACGACCGGCAACGAGGATGCGATCACCGGAATGTGGCTGTGCTCCCAGCAAATGAGCAGAACGACCTACGCCACTAGTGCCTGCTTCGAACCAGGGCTCCTGCCACGAGACTGAGGCGGCCACATGTCCACAGACATTGCGGCTATATGTCCACCAGCTGGTCGGCTCCATGTCCGTGCACTCCCCATCGATGCACTGTGGAACACGACCCCCTGAGCGGAGACCGAAACCGCTGCACGCTCTTGTGCCCCAGGCTCGTGTTGGCGGGGTCGGCCAGCTCGGAGTCGGTGCGCTGCCGGTTCCACACCTGACGGCCGGTGGCGGCAGTTCCTGCATGCGCAGGCCGCCGGGATCCTGGCCGTCGACTTCTTCACGTCGATACCGTGCTGCTAAACAGGCTGTACGCGAGCGAGCGGCTTGACATCCGAGATCGCGCAGTTCACGGCCCAGAATTTCATTTCTCGAGCGGCACAGGTTTGCCAAGCGCCACCCGGCGGCGGTTTGTCAGGATGTAGCAGCCTGTAGCCGCCGTCATACTCGGGACTGATGCGCCCAGCGGATCCGCCTGTTACCGTCTTCATGTGTCTGACTATCCGGCGCAGCGGCCGCCGCGGGCGCCCGCCCGCGCCTTCGTTGGGCGCCTGTGGCTGGCCACCGCCGTCCTCGCCGCGTGCACGGCGCTGGCCGCGCTGGCCATGACGGCTGCGCGCATCTCCGTGCGGGGGCCGCAGCTTCCGGTGGCGGTAGTGGGGCAGCGGCTCCCGCTGGCGGTCTTGGCGTGCTGCCTGATCGTGTTTCTGCGGCGGTGGCCGTCACCGGTGCTCGCGGTCATCGCCGCGTCGGCCGGGATGATCATGGCCTCCGGCACCGCCTCGCTGCCGTTCGGCATCCTGCTCGGGGGGGCGGTGTACCTGACCGCCTCGAGCCTGCCGCGCCGGACCTCCATCCGCGCGGCCCTGACCGTCGCGGCGGTCCTGAGCGCGGCACTGCTGTACTCCGCGCTCGCCTTCCCGCACCCGCCGCTGCTCCTGGAGGCCGTGGCCGGCTACTCGCCCCTGGTGGCCGGGTGGTTCGTCGGCGACAGCGTCGCGGCCCGGCGGCGCTACCAGGCCGGGCTGGACGAGCAGGCCGAGCGCGAGCGGGCCGCCGAGGCCGAGCAGGCCGAGCGCGAGCGGGCCGCCGAGGTCGAGTGCGCCCGCCAAAAGGTCCGGGAGGAGCGGGTGCGCATCGCGCACGAGCTGCATGACGTCGTCGCCCACACGCTCGCGGTGATCACCGTCCAGGCCGGGGTGGGCCGGCGGCTCATGGACCGGCGCCCGGAGGAGGCCAGTGCCGCGCTCGAATCGATCGAGACGATCGGCCGGACCGCCCAGGACGAGCTGCGGGTGGTGCTCGGGCTGCTGCGCGACGAGCAGGTCGGAGCGGCCGCGCTGGCGCCGGCGCCGAGGCTGGTCGACCTGAAGGAGCTCGCCGACAGCGTGCGGGCCTCCGGCTCGCCGGTGGAGCTGCGGACGTCGGGCACCGACCGTCACCTCTCCCCCGCGCTGGAGCTGACCCTCTACCGGGTCGCCCAGGAAGCGCTGACCAACGTGGTGAAGCACGCGCCGGGCGCCCACGCCTGCGTCGACCTCGCTGTGTCGGCCGGCCGGGTACGCCTCGAGGTCACCGACGACGGCGGGCCGGCCCGGCGCCCGCCGGGCGGCGAGGAGCCGGCCGGCTCGGGCACCGGCCACGGCATCGTCGGCATGCGCGAGCGGATCGGCGCGTTCGGCGGCTGGCTGGTGGCCGGACCGCTCGCCGGCCGCGGTTTCCGCGTGCTCGCCGAGATCCCGCTCGAGGCGTCGGTGTGACGATTCGTGTCCTCGTCGTGGACGACGAGGCGCTGCTACGCACCGCGTTCTCGTCGCTGATCGACGCCGAGGATGACCTGGAGGTCGTCGGCGAGGCGGCCGACGGGCGGGAGGCGGTCGAATCTACGCACCGGCTCGCCCCGGACGTCGTGGTCATGGACGTCCGGATGCCGGTGATGGACGGGATCGAGGCGACCCGGCAGATCACCTCCAGTCCGGGCCCGGACGCGCCGCGGGTGCTCATCCTCACCACGTTCGACCTGGACGACTACGTCTTCGACGCGCTGCGGGCCGGGGCGAGCGGCTTCGCGCTGAAGAGCCGCCCGCTGGAGGAGCTGCTGAGCGCGATCCGCACCGTCGCCGGCGGCGAGGCGCTGCTGGCCCCGAGCGTCACGCGCCGGCTCATCGCCCACTTCACCGGCAGCACCCGGAGCCCGTCGAAGGCGCCCCGCGGGCTGGACGAGCTCACCGAGCGCGAACGCGAGGTGCTGTGCCTGGTCGCCCAGGGGCTGTCCAATGCAGAGCTGGCCGAGACCCTGCGGGTGAGCCTGCCCACGGCCAAGACGCACGTCAGCAGGATCCTGACCAAGCTCGATGCCCGCGACCGTACCCAGCTGGTCATCCTCGCGTATCAAGCGGGGATCATCACCGCCGTGTAAGCAGCCGACCCGACTAGCTCTGCCGAGCGCCTCGCGCCCGGCTCGGCGTCGGTCTCGGGAATGACGCACAGCTGATCCCCGCGCATGATGACAGCGCCTCGCGGTGCGTTCACGATTACCTGCGATGAATACCTTCGGCACGCGAGTCATCTCGCAACACGCAACCGGCGCGGCCCGGTGGGCGACCGCCGCATCCGTCCCGGCGGGCCACAGCGTTCACTTCGGCGGCGGGGGGATCCTTCTCACGCTCCTCGTGCTCGTCGCGCTGGGGTTCGGCGTGTCCCGCATGCGCCGCGGGCCGCACACCAAGGAGCACGACGATGACTGGGGCCGCCGGCAGCCGCCGTCGGCACCCGCCTCTCCGGCCTCGACGGCCGCGCCCCCCGCCTCGGCCACGCCCGCCATGCCGCACGCGCCGTCAACGCCGGCCATGCCGCACGCGCCGAATGGTGACGCGAGCCCCGTGCCGGCCCGCACGCCGCGCCCCGCCATCTCCTTCGAGCGCCCGGCCGACGGATGGGCGGTGGAGACCCACGGCCTGACCAAGCGGTTCGGAGTCAACGTCGCGGTCAACGACGTCGAGCTGCGGGTCCCGCGCGGGTACGCGTTCGGTTACCTCGGGCCGAACGGCGCGGGCAAGACGACGCTGATCCGCACCCTGCTCGGCCTGACCCGGGCCGACGGCGGCACGATGTCGCTGCTCGGTATCCCCCTCCCGGCCGAGCGGAGCCAGGCTCTGGCCCGGGTCGGGGCGATCGTGGACGAGCCCCGGTTCCATCCTCACCTGACCGGGCGGGACAACCTCCGGCTGCTGGCAGCGGCCCGGGGCGGTGACGCGGCGAAGCGGATCGCCCCATCGCTGGAGCGGGTCGGCCTGGCCGAACGCGCCGACGACAAGGTCGCCAGGTACTCGATGGGCATGCGCCAGCGCCTCGGCGTGGCCTCCTGCCTGCTCGGTGACCCCGAGCTGCTGATCCTGGACGAGCCGATGAACGGGCTCGACCCGGCGGGGATGCACGAGATGCGGGCGATGATCATAAGCCTGGTCGACGAGGGCCGGGCCGTGGTGCTGTCGTCACACCTGCTGGACGAGGTGGAGCGCACCTGCGACGCTGTAGCGATCGTGGACCGCGGCCGGGTCATCCGCCAGGGCCCGATCGACGAGCTGATCCGCGGGGCGGGCGGGGCGGCTCTGCAGGTGGGCTGCGCCGACCCGGCCCGGGCCGGGCGGCTCATCGACGAGGCGGGGATCGCCGCAGGCACCTCCCTCACCGATGCCGGGCTGACGGTCACCCTGCTCCCGGGGGACTCGCGCGAACTGGTCGCCGACATCAACCGGCGGCTGGTCGGCGCAGGCATCTCGGTGTACGGCCTCCAGGAGATCCGCGCCTCGCTGGAGGACTGGTTCCTATCTGTGACGACCCGACTGGGAGATAACCCGTGACCAGCCCCGCCCCCGCGGCCGAGCCGCTGCTGTCCGAAGGGCGATCCCTGACCCGTCCCGGCCGCACCTCGGTCTCGCGGCGGCTCGGCGCCGCGCTGCCGACCTGGGGCCTCATCGCCACCAGGCACCTCGAACTGCGCAAGCGCCGCGGCCTGATGATCACCGTGCTGGTGTTGACCGTCGCGCCGACGGTGCTGATCCTGGGCCTGCGGCTGGCGTTCCACCTGTTCGACCCCGCGCACTACGGGCCGGCCGGCGCCCCGAGCGTGTTCGCCGCCATCGCCAACCTGAGCGCGGAATTCGGGTTCATCATCGCCGCCGTGGTCGGCGCGGCCGCCGCGACCACGGACCTGAACGACGGCGTGTTCCGCTACCTGGTGGTCACCGGACGGTCCCGGCTGGCCCTCTACCTTGCCCGCATCCCGGCTGGCTTGGCGATCCTGGTCCCGGCGGTCGCCGTAGCGTTCACAATGCTTTGCCTGGTCTCGAGCTACGAGGCGTCTCCGCAGCCGACCTCGGTCAGCATGAACAACAACATCCCGGTCCCGCCGTACCTCGACCAGGCCCAGCTGCAGACCTGGGAACACCAGCATCCGCGGCAGGCGGCGCAGGCGTTTCCGCCCGGCCAAATCAGCGACAACGCCGCCCCGATCCAGCCGGGGACCAAAAGCGGTATCGCCACCGACTACGCCAGCTACATCGGGTCCGAGGACCAGCAGTTCGAACCGCCGGCCAACGAGATGTTCAAGATCGGGCTGTGGCTCGAGCTCGAGGTCGGGATCGGGTTCCTGGTCGGGCTCGGGCTGGGCTCGCTCACCGGGCAGCGCACGCTGTCGACGATCCTGCTGATCGGGCTGGAGATCATCGTGACCCCGATCTTCGCCCGCACCGAGATCCCCTACTTCATAAATGGCCAGCGGCTCGACGTCGGCGTGGCGATGGACCAGCTTCGCCCCGCTGGGCTCGCCTCCGCCACCGGCGGCGGCCCCGGCGGCGGCGTGCTGTTCGGCGGGCGGGGAGCCCTCGGCATACCCCCGATGCCGACCTGGGCCATGATCTCGGTGATCGTCGGCTGGATCGTCGGCTGGTCCGCCGTCGGGGCGTGGCGGATGATGACCCGCGACACCTGACCCAGCGGTATTTGTTACGCCCCGGCGCGGGGTCAGACGGTCAGGAGCGCGGACATCTCGGCGGGGTGACGCCGCCGGGGACGCGGCGGCCGACCGCGAACTGGTTGGCCGCTGCGGCCGCATATCGCAGGCGGCGTTTCTGCACGTTAGGGAGCATAAGTCCTTACACGAAAGCTCCTCGGTGCTAGAGATTGATCTCGGCGCTATAGCAGATAGAGCAATGTGGGGATACGGGGTCGATCCCCCCTCGGACACAACCCTTTGGGATATGTTCGCCCGAGTTTCGCTCGGGCGAACACTGATTTCGGCCCGGCGGTTTCTAGGGACGGTCGCAACAACTTCCGAGATTCTTGGGGGTTGTGTTGTCATCGTTGCGTCGTGTGAAGAAGGGGCCGGGGCGGCGTCCGCAGTCGGCCAAGCGTCAGCGGTTCATGGAGTTGCGCAGCCGCGGGTGGAGCATCATGGCCGCGGCCCGGGAGGTCGGGGTGTCCCGGACGGCGGGCCATAACTGGTCGCGCGCCTACAAGACCTACCGGCATGGCCAGGTGACCGGTTCGTGCCTGCGCTGGACCGGCTGGCCGCGCGTGAGATCAGCGGCCGGTTCGTGTCCCAGGACGAGCGGATCGAGATCGCTGACCTGCGGCACGCGGGCCTGAGCATCCAGCAGGTCGCTGGCCAGCTGGGCCAGGCACCGTCGACGATCTCGCGGGAGCTGCGGCAGCTGGTCGCCGAGCTGCTGGCTCAGCGCCGGCCAACCCGAGCCCCTCGACGAGATCGTCAGCGCACTGATCTGAGAACCCAGACTCTGGCAACAACACGTGGTGGGGGGGCGCCCGACGCTCGGACGGATCGCGGCGCCGCCCACCAAAACACGAACCACCAGTTCGATCCCCGTTTCCATCCCACCGGAGGCACTCAATGCGTGTCAGACTCATCAGACCCGGCAACATGGCCCAAGCCATCGCCAGCCACCTCCCGACCCTCCAGAAGTTCGCCAGCGAGGTTGTCCCGGCGCTACGGGAGGCCGCAGCCGTAGAGCGGGGCCACAGAAGGACTGGAGAGAGCCCATGACCCTGCTCGACCACGTCGTCCTGCAAGTCGACGACCTGAACGCCATCGGCGACTGGTACGACCAGGTCGTCAGCCTGGCCGGGGGTGCGCGAACCTTCGACACGCCGACCCTGATCGGGTACGCCCTGCCTGGCCAGCCAGCCCAGCTGTTCTTCTCCCTAGCGACCGACCCCGGTGGTCGCCAGACCCACCTTGCGCTCAGGGTCGAGGACGAGGCGACCGTCCGACTCGGCCACGAGTTCGCCACCGCAGCCGGCGCCGAGATCCTCCACGAGCCTCGGCTGTGGCCGGAGTACGCACCGGACTACTACGCGGTGTTCATCCGCGACCCGGCCGGAAACAACCTCGAACTCAAGTGCCAAGCCTCAACGGCACGGCCAACGCTCTCGACGCAACCCATCACGCCGGCAAGACCCTCACAGCCCAACTGACCCAGACACGACGGAGGAACACGCATCATGACCACCATCAGCATCATCGGCTCGGGCAACTGACCTGTGTCTGGGTCGAGCGCGACGGGCCCCGACTGCGAACGTGACCGCGGCTGGCCCGACGAGGCCCGTTCCATTTCGACACCGTCACCGCTGCCTTGGGCTACGTGCTCGGCGATAACGGCATGGGCTGGATCCAGCTGCCCGGCCTGGGGCGACCGCAGCGCTTACACGTAGTCGGCGGGTGCTGTGTCGTCCAAGCCCTATCGGAGGCGCGTGTGGCCAGACGCAACCCGGCGGTGTCCGCACTGATTGCCCGGCTGTCCGGGCGGATCTCGTCCCCGTGACCTGTTGCCACGTTTGCTGTCACCGACTCTCTGATCTCGCAAGAGTTGCCGCCATCATGACTCCAGCTGCGGCGCGGAAACCAACCGGATAACGAGGCTTGCCCCACGGAGTGAACCCTGTGCCCGGCAACGGTCTGCGCGTCTGCCTGTGCGGCTAAGGGCTGACTTGCTCGTCTGCGGTTCTCTCGTGGTGACTGAGCTTGCCTATGCTACCTGCGTGTTTGACGAGTCGGCCCCAGCGTTCGTGGCGGCCGTAGCGGTCAGCGATCTGCTTGCCGCTGGGCAGGCTGCCATCATCGGCCTGGTTGGCCAGGGCCCATTGCCATGCCTCCCGCGGCAACTCCGAGCCCATGATCTGCCTGGCAGGGTGCTGCTGAACCAGTGCAAGCCCG
The DNA here is from genome assembly GCA_964412845.1 of uncultured Streptosporangiaceae bacterium. GTDB lineage: Bacteria > Actinomycetota > Actinomycetes > Streptosporangiales > Streptosporangiaceae > JAWWPY01. The sequence goes on along the minus strand of CAYPQM010000086.1, from coordinate 20,676 downwards.
GGAACCGGCGCGCGATCCCCGGCGCGCGCTTCGCGCCTGGCTGCATGAAGTCTTGCTGACGCCTGCCTCGCTCGAATGTTGCCGCCGACATGTGTCGCTGACGCGCAGGGGAGTCGGCGCCTGCAGGATCTGCAAGACCGTTGGCGTGCCGGCCCTTCTAGCCCAGGCCGGCTATTTGCACGGTGACCCTGCGGTATCGCCGCGCAGTGCCAGCGCGTGGATTACCGGCCGGGTTGGCGTCGTATGCCGCTGCTTTCTGAGGAATGCGCATTCCATTTCAAGCTCACGGTTCCTGCGCTCCAGCTCCCGCAGCCGGGCACTCGATCCCGTCCTTTCCAGTGAAGATCCTATTGGATCCCCCGTCCGGAAAGCTCGGGGCAGGCCAGCAACGGCACCCGAGGGCTGGCTGCGCCCGGTTTGCGGGTTCGATCGTCTTGGTGTTCCGTGGTGAGTGCAGGAGGGTGGTCTGTGAGTGGGGGCCGAGACGTTGTTGCGCCGGGTGATGGGCTATGCCGTGGCTGGGCTTTGCCTCCTGGCCTGCCTGGCATGGATCTTAGTGGCCGGGAAGATGATCGTCCTCAACGCCGGGGGTTTGCTGGCGGCGGCGGCTGTGTCGGTGGTGAGCGCCGCCTGGGGCGGAGCGGAGGCAGCCTTACGGCTGAAGGCAGCTGCCCGCCTGCGCAAGCAGGGCCGGATCACGGACGCGACCATCGTGAGTGCCGATGAGCGGTACGTCGCCATCCCCTCTGGGTTCACCGGATGGGTTACGACAGTCAAGGTGTCTTTCGCCGATGCATCGGGCTATCTGATCAACGCTGGCTACACCGACTATGCGCGCGCTGCGGGAAAGGAGGAGGGTCAGACGGTCCAGATCGTTTATGACCCCAGCCGGCCAGCTTCGATCGCCCCCGTAGGCGGCGACCCGCGGGTCTTTGATGTGTTTCTCCTGGCCCTGGGTTCAGCCGTCTTAGTGGGGATGGCGGTCTACTTCGCATTCCGCGCATTCGGCTGAGCTGGCTCCAGCAGGGCCCGCCCAGCATCAGCAGACTCCGGTGATCATGATCGCGGGCGAACGGAACGCCCAAATCGGCGCGGCCGCTCGAGGTCCAGCGCGAAACGGGGCAACCACGCAGATCGGCGGGTTGGTGCTCATTCATCTTGACTTGCTCGTTACTCAGAGTGATGCCATAAGCCAGGATGCAATACCGGAGCGCTAGGCGGCTGGCAGGACTGCGATTGCGTCGATGGAGATAAGGAGGCCATGTGGCAGGTTGACGTTGGCGGGCGCGGACCGGGCCGGAGGAGGCTCTGGCATGTAGCGGGCATAAACAGCGTTGATCGCGGCGAAGTCGTCGACGTTCTGGTAAAAGATCGTGGTCTTGACCACGGTCGCGAGGGACGCCCCGGCGGCAGCCAGGATCGCGTCGAGGTTGCGGAGGGCTTGTTCTGCCTGCGCCTCGATGCCTTCCGCGACAGCACCCGTGGCCGGGTCGATGCCAGCCGTCCCGGAGCAGAAGACGAATCCGTTAGCGATGATCGCCTGGCTGTAAGGACCAAGGGCTGCCGGAGCCGAGTCTGTGGACACTGCTTGTCTCATCACTGGTTACCACCTATCGATTTCGCCTCGCGGGTGACCTTACTCGGCAGGCGCCCCAGCCAGATGTCGCCGGCTCGGCATCTGCTGCCAGTGGCCAGCCTGATAGGGGCAGGCGCGCAGAGCGGCTCGTTATGCAAAACCAGGGCGGCTGAGCCCCCGCGCTCCGCAGCCGCACCGATCGGCGGATATCGCGTCGGCCGTACCGCACCCTCGATCACGGACGGTGACCCAGCTCCAGGCCTGCCTGCCTGCCACACGACTGTTGCACGCTGGGCCAGGCCGACCGGCACCGCACTACACGGCAGGGCACCCGGCCGGCGCGGCAGCCGGATCTGCCGGCCAGGCTGCGAGCCGCCAGACGCGCGGATATCCAATGTGCAAGTCCATGACACTTCCGCAAACCGGGCTGACATCAGCCTGAAGCGGTCCCGTATTCTGGCGGCATGATTTTCCCCGATCCGGGAAATTTCACCTGGTTCCAGGTTCAAGTCCCTTCGGACACATAAACGGGTGATTTTTCCCAAATCGGGCAGTCTGGTCAGCGGCCGCGGGCGGCGATGATCTCCGGCTGCCTGCGGGTCCAGTAATCCACGATCTGCTGCCGGGAAACGGGAAGCGCGTCGTCTGGATCGACATCGTCGAAGTATCCGAGGCCAAGCACGATGTGGTTGAGCGCCTGATCGGGGAACTCGGGCTGGAAACGCGCCAGGAACAGCGCCAGCCCCTCGTCGGCCGTGCGGCCGGTTCGCTGCTCGATTGTCATCAGGTCGAAGTAGTCGCGCAGCTCGCCGCGATCGCCGACGACCTTGAGTTTCATCGCCATGAGGTCGCTGATCTGCGCGACCTGAAGCCCGTCGAACTGCTGGGGTGGCTCGAGCAGCCGCTGCGACCGTACCTCGTTCGCGTGCAGGAACTGCACCCTGGTGGCTGAGAACACGCCATTCAGCGTGCCGGGGGCGCGTTCAGTGACCGCGAACGGCCCAGCCGCGGAGAGCCTCATGACCAGCTCGTCGAGGTCCACGCTGCGGTGATGGAAGAAGAAATCCAGGTCCCGGCTCGTCCGGTGCTCAAGGTGAACAGCTATGGCCGTGCCTCCGCCCAGGTACGCGACAGGCGGGCCTGACCGTGAGCCGGGCGCCGGAAAGGCAGGCAAGATAACGGAAGATCCTTGGCCACTCACCGGGCCGGGCTGCTCAGTCGTCAGCCGGGCGAGCACCACGAGTCCTGCCGACGTGACCAACACCGCCAGGGCCGCAACTGCCCCGCTCAGGACGCCGAGCTGGGCCGACTCGCCGAGCAGCAGGTCGCCCGCGGCCAGGCTGGCCACCGGGGTGATCACAGCGATGGCGGGCAGGGTGATCATCGGTCGCCCCGCCTGGTACGCGGTCTGCGTCAGCAGCAGCGAGCACGGACCGCCCAGCATCAGGGCGTAGGTCGCCCAGGAGCCGGCCATGCCGGTCAGCCCGCCACTGACGACATGCGAGAACGCCATGGTCACGACAGCTATCCCGGCGTCGGCCAGCCCGGCGGCCACGGCCAGCAGGACCGCGCGGCGGCTGCCGGCGGCAGCGAGGCCGGCGGCGGCGAGCGGGACCGCGCAGGTGGCCAGGCACGCGGCGGCCAGCCCGGCATGCCCGGACACCGGGACACTCGCGTCACCGCCGGCGGGCGCGGCCAGCGCGACGAACGAGGCGATGCCGGCGATGACGGCCAGGACCGCGGCCCAGGCGGTCCAGCCCAGCCGGCGGCCCGACCACAGCCGGACCGTGGCCACGCTGAACAGCAGGGACGAGGCGACCAGCATCTGCACCATCGTCAGCGGGCCGGTGCGCAGCGCGACCGCGTGGGTGGCGAATCCGCCGAGCTCGACGCCGATGCCGAGCAGCCACCACGGGCGCCGCACCAGCAGCAGGAGCAGCCGGGGCCGGCCGGCCGCCTGGCTGGGCGTCGCAGCGGCCTGGCGCTGCTGCAGCGCGGCACCGGTTCCGTAGAGGACGGCCGCGGTCAGCGCCCACACGACGGCCGTCACCGGAACACGCCAGGGCGGCCAGCCGGTGACGCCGCACCCGGCGGGGCCACCGCCGCCGAGGGCCTCTTCGTTTTGTCTCTCGTTGCGAACAGCGACACGTGATCGACGGTATCGACGCGATACATCGCAAGTCCATCAGGGATCCCCCCGATATCACCGGGGGGATAACCCCCGCATCGCACCCGCGTGCGGGCCCGCACACCCCTGACACCGTCTGGCCGCTCATAAGACTCTGCCGGTGCTCTTCACATGTCCGCGTCAGTCGGGGCGGCGGCTGCGGCGGGCGCTGCTCATCCTTAGCGCCTGGAACGCCCGCGATCACATCGATGGCCACCCGGCCGAACAGGACGTCAAGGCTTTGTGGCAGTAACGCGCCGGCCTCCAGTCCTCGCCATAACACAGCAGCCCCCTGGCTAGCCGCATCAGCCGTAGCGGCTGGTCACGCGGTACATATCACGGGAATTCAACAGCGAGCACCTCTTGATCCGGCGTGAATTACAAGCGCGTGGGTAACTGTGAGTCCTTTCACGCGTGCCGTTATGCGAAGCTGGCGGAATGGCCTGCGTGACGGGGAGCGGCAGGCACGGTGCGGGCCCGCCCCGCCCGCGGCTCGTGGTTCACACGGACTCCGGTCGCGTGTGGCGCAGCACAGGCAACAGGCGACAGGAGGCGCAGAGATGACGGCAGGCACGAGGGGCGACCCCGCGGACATGATCGCCCGCATCGGCAGGCACTGGGGATGGTTCCTCGCGTTCGGGATCATCACCCTGGTGACCGGCATCGCCGCCCTGGCCTGGCCCGGCCGCACACTGGTGGTCGTCGCGGTGCTGTTCGGCGTTCAGCTGATCGTGACGGGCATCTTCAGGTTCGCGGGCGCCTTCGCTTCCGATGACCTGACCGGCGGGACACGGGTGCTGCTCGCGCTGCTCGGCGTGCTCTCGCTGATCATCGGCCTGTACGCGGTGCGGCACCTTCTGATCACCTTGCTCGCGCTGGCTCTGCTGCTGGGCATCTTCTGGGTCGCCAGCGGCGCGGTGGAGCTGTTCACGGCCCTGTCGCACCGCGAGATGCGAGGCCGGGGCTGGACCGCGGCGATGGGCGTCCTCAGTGTCATCTCCGGCATCGTGGTCCTGGCCTACCCCGGCATCTCGCTGCTCGTTCTCGCGGTCGTGCTCAGCATCTGGCTGCTGGTCTTCGGCGCAATGCAGATCGTGCTCGCGTTCCGGATCCGCTCACTCAGCACCCGCGCCTGAGCAAAGCTCTCGGCGGGGAGGTCTGCGGGCATCTACCAGGCCCGGCAGGAAACCAACCGCACAGCGATCGAGTACCACAGCAAAACACCATCGCGGCTGCGGTAGCCGAGGCCATCGCCACAACCCGCACCCAGGCCGAGGGCGTGTCCGGAGCTGACGCTATCGAGGAATCAAGCGCATACGCGCCGACGTCGACCGGTTCCTGGCTAACCCATCACCGGCGATCGCCAGTGTCCTAAAGCACCCCCGGCGAGCCCAGCCCAGCCGGGTGAAGGGCGGCCAGGAGACTGATCATCGGTTTCTGTGACCGGCCCGCCACCGCACCTGCACCAGGGCACGCCAGGCTCCACCATGTCGAACCCATCGAAGAAGGCGACGGCCTGCGCATGGCCCCGCAGATCGTGATCTTGACGCTAGGCGCCGAGGCCGCAGCAGCAGGCCGCCACCCGAGACGTAGGCGGCTTCAGGGCAGGCCCGGCCGGACCAGGCCGGTCTCGTAGGCGATCACGACCAGCTGGGCCCGGTCTCGCGCACCGAGCTTGGCCATCATCCGGTTGACGTGGGTCTTGGCGGTCAGCGGGCTCATGAACAGGGCCGCACCGATCTCGTCATTGCTCATGCCCGCAGCGACCCGGCCGAGCACCTCCCGCTCCCGGTCGGTGAGTACCGACAGCACGGAGGCGTCGACTGGCTGGGCTGGACCGCGCCCGGCGATGCTGGAGATCAGCGTGCGGGTGACGCTCGGCGATAGCAGGGCATCGCCACGGGCGACCACCCGGATGGCGCTGATGAGGTCCTCCGGCTCGGTGTCCTTGACGAGGAAGCCGCTCGCCCCGGCGCGGATCGCCTCGAAGACATACTCGTCCGCCTCGAAGGTCGTGAGGATGATGACGCGCACGCCGCCCAGCTCGGGGTCGGCGGCGATCTGACGGGTTGCCTCCAGCCCGTCGGTGCCAGGCATGCGGATGTCCATCAGCACCACTTCGGCCCGCAGCGAGCGGGCCAGATCGACCGCAGCCGCACCGTCCGCGGCCTCCCCGACCACCTCGATGTCGGGCGCTGAGCCAGCCAGGACCCGGAAGCCGGCCCGGACGAGGGCCTGGTCGTCGGCGAGCAGGACCCTGATCACGGCTGGCTCCCGATCGGCCGGGCGCGCGGCCCGCCAGCATGTCCTGCGCCGCCGACGTCCTGGCTGATCACGGCCGCCTCGCGGCCCGCGGCCCCGCCGTCCGGGACCGCGGGGGTACCTCCCGTGCCTGCCGGGCCCGCGGCGGGGGCCTCTGGTTCCCCGGCTGGGGCGGCTGCTGCCACCGGCAGCCGGGCGCAGACGGCGAACCCGCCGCCGGGGCGCGGCCCGGCATCCAGGGTGCCGCCCAGAGCGGCCGCCCGCTCTCGCATACCGGCCAGTCCCGCCCCCGTCCCGTCGCTGAAGGCCGCGGGCGCGGCCCCACCCTCGTTGACGACGTCCACATGCAGGTACCCGCCGTCTTGCCGCAGGCACACGGTCGCGGCGACCCGGCCGGCGTGACGCACGACATTGGTGAGCGACTCCTGCACGATGCGGTAGGCGGCCAGCGCAACCGGCGGCGGCAACGGGACGGGCAGCTCAGCCAGCTCCAGCGTGGCCGGGGTGCCGGCGGCGCTGGTCGCCTCGGCGAGCGCGGCGATGGCGCGCAGGTCCGGAACCGGCACCGCAGGGCTCCCGCCGTCGACTTGCCGCAGCACCTCAAGGATGGCCCGCAGCTCGCGCAGCCCGGACTTGCTGGCCCTGCGGATTGCCTGGATCGCCTCGGCCGCGCTCGCCGGATCGGCGGCCAGCTGCATGCTCGCCGCGGTGGCCTGGACGTTAATCATCGCCATCGAGTGCGCGACCACGTCGTGCAGCTCGCGCGCGATCCGCATTCGCTCGGCGTCGACGCGCCTGCGGGTTTCCTCTTCCCGGGCCTGCCCGGCCCGCGCGGCCCGGTCACACTCGGCGGCCAGCCACTGGCGGCGCGCCGCCACGTACGCGCCGACCGCGCCGGCTGCGAGCAGCTCCGGCCACATCGTGGCGTTCGGGCCTCCGAACCAGCCGAACGGCCCGAGCAGCCCTTCGGTCACGAAGATAGCCGCCGCCCCGGCGAGACCGGCGGAAACCGCGATGCGCCGCGAACGGGTCAGCGCGACCCAGTACACGCCGACGATGACCGGGACCAGCGCGGCACCGTCGATCTGGCCGAGCGCCGCCCATCCGACCGCGCCGCCCACGGCAAGCCCGAGCACCTCGACCGGGCGGCTGTTGCGCCAGATCAGGGCGAAGGCGGGCACCGCCAGCAGCAGGTAAGCGACCAGCGGCGGATGGCCGGCCAGATGCAGGCCACCGTAGCGGTGCACCGGGTTGGCCTCGACGTAGGCGCCGACCACGGCCAGTGCGGTCACCAGCGCTACGCCCGCAGCGCCCAGCCAGCGCCGCGGCAGCCTGACCACGCGTTTGACGCCCATCACCCGGAGCGTACAACGGCAGCGGGCCGATGCCATCGTCGCTGCGCAGGCGGGCGAGCTACTGCGCTGGGAGTACCCGCTGCTGCCGTCGCAGTACCTCACCGGACGCCAGCAGGACGATACCCGATTACCCCAGCCCGGGAGAGCCTCGTGATCAGCGGCGCAACCGGGCGCCGCGAGCCACATGAGGGAGTACGCACATGCTCACCACCACCGCCCCCACCGTGCCGGGCATCAAGCAGGGCCGCGCCCGGGCGCTGTGCGCTGCGGGCGGCGCACTCGCCGCCGCCCTCGCCTGGATCGTGGAAGTCCCCCTGCTGGGCATCCACCTGACCTACCGCTTCGGCACCGGCCACATCCAGACAATCGCAGTCGGCCAGGTCACCGGCGTCACCGTCGCTGCCTCGCTGCTCGGCTGGCTGCTGCTCGCCCTGCTCGAGCGGCGCACCCCGCATGCCCGGCCCCTCTGGGCCGCCAGCGCGCTGGCGGCACTGGCGGCATCGCTGGCCCTGCCGCTGGCCGCTGCGACGACCACCTCAGCCGTCGCCGGGCTCATCGTGATGCACTTGACCGTCGGGGCCGCCGTGATCCCCGCCATGGCGCACACGGCCGGGGCCCGCTGACAGCGCACCAGGAAGCCGGGACGGCGCGACCGTCCCGGCTGCGCTTACCCTGCCAGAGCAGCTCACGTTTTTTGGTCGATGGTGATGGCCGCGGCGCCCTGGGTGCCGGCGCGGAGGGTGCGCTCGTGCGGGTCAGAGGTGAGTGTGATGCTGCTGGCCCGAAGAAACGCACCCCGCTACCAGGCTCGGTGAGCTGCTGCACCGAAGCCCGGTTGTCATTTACGCGAAGCGGTCCGACTCGGTGCAGGGTGCTCAGGGCACGGTACGGTAGGTCGCCTCGTCGAAGTCGGCGGAAAGGCCGCCTCCGGTCAGGTCCCAGGCCCACAGGCCGACGAACGCCCCAGTGCATCCCAGGGTGCGGATCTGGCCGCCTTCCATTTCTTCGGCGTGCTCGTCGGACAGCACGGTCGCGTCGAGCGGGGGGCCGAAGGGACGCCAGCCGGTGCCCGTGTCGTAACGGAAGCGCAGGACGGGTCCCTCGATGTCGAGGCCGAGACGCAGCCGCGCGGTGCGGCCGAGGTGCTCCTGGCCGGGTTCGTCCACAGTCACCACGCCCCGGTCGCAGGCCGCCGCGCGCAGCACCGCCTGCCCTTGGCCGTCCGCGGTGACGTGCAGGTAGTACCAGTTGCGGGTGTTGTAGTAGGCCGTGATCCCGGCCAACTGCTGGAAGGTCCGCGGCCGGTACTCCACCGTGGCGTCGAACGCGCAGCGGGCGGTGGTCACCCGTCGCGCCACCAGGCTGGGGCCGATCATGCTCCGGGGGGAGCGGCCGCCGCAAAGCCGCAGGTGGGACGGGCGCTGGGTCAGGGATAGCCAGTCCGGTGCTGCGGGGCGGCGCAGGGTGGACCAGTGGGGTCGCAGGGCTGGCCCGTCGAAGCCGTCCAAGCCGTCCAAGCCGTCCGGGTGCGAGCCGCTCACTTCCGGGGGGCCGTCCCCGGTGCCGACGGGCAGGTGAGGAGCGGATACATCGAGCGCGGGCAGGCCGCTGGGGATGCGCGGCCATCCCTCCGATGTCCAGGTGACAGGGGCCAGCGCGGTCTCCCGGCCCAGCATGCACGGTCCGCGGCGGCCGTGGGGCCGGGCGGTGAGATAGGCCAGGTACCACTGGCCGGTCCCGGTCTCCGCCAGGCTGCCGTGCCCGGCCTTCTGCAACGGCAGGTCCGGGTGGTGGCGGGCGGTGATCAGCGGCGCGCGCGGATCACGCTCGTACGGGCCGGTCAGGGCACGCGAGCGGGCGACGGTGACCTGGTGCTGGTAGCCGGTGCCGCCATCCGCGGTGAGCAGGTAGTACCACGGGCCACGCCGGTACAGGCCAGGACCCTCGATCCACTCCGCCTGGGGCGGAAGGACGATGGGTACCGGTTCCCCGGCCAGGCGGCGCGCGGCGCGGTCGTAGCGGGTGGCCTCCAGGCCCGCCGACCCGCCGTGGCCGGGCCGCCAGTCGTGGACCAGGTTCAGCAGCCAGCTCTCCTCGCCATCGTGGAACAGGGACGCATCGAAGCCGCGCATGTGCAACCGCACCGGATCGGACCAGGGACCGTCGATTGACTCTGCGGTAACCAGGTAGTTGGGACAGTCAGTGAAGCCACCCGCGTACGTGGACACGTTGCTGTAGACGAGGTGGAACAGGCCGCCCGCGTAGCTCAGGTTCGGCGCCCATACCTCGCCGGAATCCGGGCAGCCGGCCAGGTCGAGCAGCCGTGTGCTGCCGAGTGCCCCGCCCAGGGCTCGCCAGTGCACCAGATCCCGGGAGTGGTGCAGCCGTACGCCCGGGTACCACTCGAACGTCGAGGTCGCCAGGTAGAAGTCCCGTCCCACCCGCAGCATGGACGGGTCAGGGTGCGAGCCGGCCAGCACCGGATTTCGGATCACCAGCGCGGTTGGCTGCCGCATACGAACTCTCCCTCACCGCGGTCGGCGACGCCACACGAAACCGGCCAGGCTCGTGGGTATTCCGCCGCCATCCCAACGCGATCGATGGGTCGGCCTCGCGGAGCTCGCACCCGGTTGCTGGCGGTGTCAGCGATGTAAGCGGTCAGTGCGTGGCTGGGGCGCGGGCCCATTCGTCGATTCCCAGCAGGCGGCGGCCCAGCGGGCCGAGCGACGCCGGCTCAGCTCGCTGCTCCTCGATGCGGCGCGGGTCACCGGGGAAGGGATCGGCGTCCGGGGGCGCGCAGGTGGACCACGAGATGATGCGCTTTCGCCGCTCCGTCTCGCGCTGCTCTCCGGCCGGGGGCAGCGGGTTCATGGTGAGGTACTGGGCCAGCCGGGGGCACTCCGAGGAGTTCCTGCCGTTTCCGTGCAGCAGCGTCGTCTTCCAGATAACCAGGTCGCCAGCGGCCAGGGGGACCTTGACGATCGGATGGTCGCCGATATCGGGGGCACGAGGGACCGGACCAGCCTTGGAACGTTCGTCGAGGAAGCGCCGCTGGTCGCGGTAGATGGAGGGGACGCATTGGAAGCCACCCATGTCGGCGGACGTGTCCTCAAGAGCGAGAACCCCTTGCAGCCGGAATGGGATGTCCGGGTACATGTTGATGTCGGTGTCCCAGTGGATGAAGCCAGGCTGGTCGTAGTCGGGCTGGTCGGGCCGGACCGGCGGCTTGAGCGCGACACGGTCGATGGAGACCCACAATTCATCCGTGTGGTACAGGTCGCGGAAGATCTCGTAGACCGCCGGGTGCTGCCGGACGTCCCACATCGACTGGTAGTGGTACATCTCGACCATTCCGGGCCGCGGCCGGATGATGGCCGGCTGATACCACGTAGCGGGGTCGTCGGGGGTGGCGCCGGCATGGCGCCAGATGTCGGCCACGACGGCTTCGAGGGTCGCAGCGGGCAGTCCAGTCCGCACGACGACGTACCCATCGGCCTCCAAGGCGCTGCCCCTTTGGTCCGGTACTGGCTGGCCTGCGCTCTCCGTCAACTGCGTCCACCATCCTTGATGCGTGCTGCCGTTGGCCACTCAAGCCTGTGTGTGCCTCCGCGGTAAAGAACACCGATTCGCGCCGGATGATCACTTACATTACGTAACTGCCATCTCTGGCGAGGCAGGGCGTCAAGGCTCATCGGAGTAGAACACCCCGGCGCGCCAGGCAGGCCGGCACGACGCCAGACATCTCGCGCGGCCACCTACAGATATGGGGACACGGGATCGATCCCCTCGGGCACAGACCCTGCGCCCTCGGCGTTGCCGGAAGGCGGCTGGCCGTGCTCGCTGCGGCGGATGTGAATGACCCGGACGTCCAGAGCGGGCTGGCCCGCGCGGGTGGCTGGAAGGCTAGGTCATGACCTGAGAACTGCGGCTCGGACGTATGCCCGGACATCGGCGACGCTCCACCAGTTGCTGCTGGACGCAGTTAGCGTGACGCGGACGTAGCGGACTGGTCTGCCGTCCAGGCTGATGGTTGTGATCTGGCCCGAACCGGTTCCAGTGGCGACCGGGGCGCTCCAGTCCGTGCCGTTCAGGCTGGCGGTCACTGAGTAGCCGGCCGGGTAGTCGCCGGTGCTCGCGCCTGTGTCCAAGGCGAATTGGGCCAGCCGCTCGGGCCGCCTCAGGTCCACCTGCACGTACTGCCCAGGCATTTGCGCTGCCCCGGTGGAATAGCGGGTCGAAGCGTCGTCGTCGGCCGCATGGCTGGCGACATCGCTGGCGCAGCACGGGTTGGCCGGTCCAGGGGGCACTGCCGTCGCCTGCCAGCCAGCCGGGTTGAGCGCCTGCAACGGCAATGCCCGCTGCGGGGGGCTGGCCCAGACGAAAGTGGCGAGAGAATCGCCGGGCAGTATGTAGTCAAAGCTCTGCCCATTCTCACTGACCGAGAAGCTTTGCGGGTTATCGTTTTCGTTGTGTGCCACCAGGACAGTTGACCCGTCCGGATTGACAAACGCGACGTCCATAACCTGGCCGTTCCAGCCCGTGGTGCCGAAGGAGCTGCTGGCGATCCGCACCGCTCCGGGCTGAACGAACCGGCTGAGGTGGCCAAGAGCGTAGTACTCGGCGTTGGGAGTAACAGCGCCGCCCGGGCCGACCGTGAGGATGCCGGTGCAGGTACCGCAGCCCCCAACGTGCGGACCGCCACTGGGGTCGAGGGCGACGTTCCAGTTGACGACCGTCTTGGCCCAGTTCCGGGTGGAGCCGATCTCGAGATTGCGCGCCTGCCATTTAAGCGTGTCGGAAAAGGTGTTCGCCGGGTCGGTCGACTGGCTTCCCGAGCACTCCGTCTCGTAGATGCCCCCGGCCGGGAATTGATTGTGCAGTGCGGTCATGGCGCTGGGGTCGCCGTAATAGCAGTGGTATGAGACACCCGAGACCCACTGCCCCGCCGGGGATGAGAGCACTTCCTGCGCGTAGTCGTTGGTGTCGGAGGTTTCGTCCGGCGGGGTCGAGGCGATGTCGTTGGGGTGCTCGGACCAGTTGTGGTCGTAGGCCAGGATCTGGGTCCGGAGCCCGGCGGCGCGCAGCATGGGGCCGAGGTCCTCGATGACCTTCTCCTCCTGGATAGCCGGCATGTCCGTACCTGGGTACCCGGCCGGGGTCCGGTTCTGCGGCTCGTTCTGCACGGTAATGGCGGCGACGTTCACGCCGTGGGCGCGGTAGGCCTCCACGAACTTCAGGAGGTACAAGGCGTAGGAGGAGTAGATCTTCGGGTTATCCATCAGCCGGCCCCCGATGAGCGAGCCGCTGGTCTTCATCCAAGCCGGCGGACTCCATGGCGTGGCCATGATGGTGAGCTTGGGATTGATCCTCTTGGCTTCCCGGAGCAGCGGCAGGATCTCCGCCTCGTCGTGGGCGATGGAGAAGTGCTGCTGGGAGTAATCGGCCTGGCCGGGCGGCATGTCGTCATAGGTGTAATCCTGGCTGGCGACGAAGTCAGATGCGCCAATTGGCTGCCGGAGGAAGTCCAGGCCGTCGCCGGTCACCGGGTCAAACAGGAGGTGCATGGCTGCGTCGCGCGCTGATGGCGACAGTGAGTACAGCACGGCCGCTGAGGCGTCGGTGATCGAGCCGCCGAAGCCGGTCATGGCCTGGAACCTGCGGGTGGGGTCAACCGTCACGGTCAAGTCAGCTGGGGGCTTCGCGCTGAACGCCACCGGAGTTTGCGCGTTCAACTTCTGCTGACCATTAGCCGTGGTGATCCAGACATTTACCTGCGGGGACGAAAGGTCCCCCCCGTCACCGACCTGTGCCTGTGCCACCCCGACGCCCAGCAGCACGGTAAGCGAGCTTGCCGCGGCTATGCCCAAAGTAAGCGAACGTCTTCTCAATGTTTCGCTTCCTTAGCTTGTCGTTTAACCTGCCTGACCGGACCTCGGGTGCTTTACGGATCTTGCGACGGTGTTCTCGGCGTGTCGCTGCGCCAGCGCAGCCCCCGCGTGATCATGTGTTCTCGCCAAAGGACGGGCTGATAACAACGAGGTCCGTGATGAGAGCTTGCTAGGCCATGCAGCGGGTGTCGAGTCTCTGGCCGTGCTGCCGCGGTTGCGGCTGGTGTTGTACCGCCCGCCCAGATGGGCGCGAGCCCCAAGATCCCCATTTGTGAAGATCTGCGCCGCGCCTTCCCGGCGTGAAACTCACATAGATCGACGGCGGCTACGCCGGCCGGCTGGTCGCCTGGACCGCAGCCACCCTGAGCATCCCCCAGCAGGTCGTCCGCAAACGTGACGCCCACGGCCCGTTGTCCGAAGGAGATGAGGGGCCGCCTACGTCACGCTGCTATGTGGACAGAGACGAGCCCAGTGGACAGAGACGAGCCCGGGATCACCTACCTGCTC
>CAYPQM010000086.1:0-6821 GCA_964412845.1 uncultured Streptosporangiaceae bacterium | reverse complement strand
GTGGACAGAGACGAGCCCAGTGGACAGAGACGAGCCCGGGATCACCTACCTGCTCCTCGGCAGCGTAACGATCCTGCTGTTCTTCGCCGACCCTGTCGAGCGGCTCGGGCTGGCCTGAACAGGATCGTGAAGCCATTCATCCGGCCGGGCGCCGGGCTGGCCGGGCGGCGCTGCCCGCGTGATGTTCAGGCTCAGAAGGGGTTGCCGCTGCGGAAGCTTTCCCATTCGATGTGGTCACCATCGGCACCGCTGGTGGGCCGGACGAGGTGCCCGTCGCGTCCGAATACTCTCCCGAGTTGGCTGGTGGGGCGTTCGATAAGCGAGTAGCTGAGCCAGCCGGCCAGTATCGAGACGACCACGACGATGGCGGTATCGGGAAGGAAGGCGCCGGGAGCTTGGCGGACCAGGCCATCCCATCCCGGCAGGGCCAGCATTATCGGTTCATGCCACAGGTAAATGCTGTAGGAGATGGCGCCGAGCCATAGCAGCGGCCTGCAGCTCAACGCTCGCGCCCACCGGTCTTCGGGCGGTCCGAGCACGGCGGCGGCAACCAGGCACCCGAACCCGACTGCGCACGCCGTGGTGAAGTACACCGCCGACCAGGCATTGGCCTGCCGGATGGCGAACGCGACACAGAGGATCGCCAGAGCGGTGAGGCGCAGCGTCAGGCGACTCCGTGACCCGAGGGGCCGGTTGTCGCCGCCGAGGGCGGCGGCGATGATGGCGACGGCCATGCCGACGGCGAACGTGTCGAGGTTGGCCATGGGGCCAAACCAGGTAGTGAACGAGCCGGTTGTCGGTCGGTGTTCGATCGAAAACGACCATGCCTTCCACGCGAGGGAGACAGCGGCGAGTGCGGCGGTACTGGCCGCCAGCATGGAGATGCGCTGTTTCCTGCTGGCCAGGCGCCGGCAGACGCGTGCCAGGCCGAGGCTGAGGATCATGAGGATCAGGTAGAAGAACACTTCGACGGAGAGCGACCAGGCCGGCCCGATGGTGTAGAAGATGCGCTTCTCGTCGAAGACCTGGGTGAAGGTCAGGTGTTCCAGCAGGTCGCGCCAGTCACCAGGCAGAGCCTGCTGGCGGGAGAACCAGACCACGACCACGGCAATGTAGTACACGGGGAGAAGGCGGACTGCCCGGCGGGTCAGGAAGCCTCGGGCCGAGATCGGTTGGCGGCCCTCGATGGCTGATCGGGCGACGGGCTCGAAGAGGAGGAAGGCGGTGAGCACGAAGAACCATGGCACCATCGCGTCGAGTGAGTTGAGCAGCGTATACGCCGGTGTGCCGAAATACAGAAAGTGGGCGACGTTGCAGAACTGGTAGACGTGGAACATCACGACGGCTACCGCGGCAATGCCGCGATGGCCGTCGAGTTCCGCATAGCGTTCGGCAGCCCAGGTGGCGGGGGCCGGGCCGACGGGAGCCACGGCCGATCCCATGGCGGCCGGAATCGACGGGCGCCGCAGGCGCTGAGCGCGCAGCGGGCCTCCCGCCTGCACTACCCGGCCCGAACGGTCGGAAGCGGCGGACGCTCGGACGAGTGGGCGCTGCCAGCGGCGAGACGGCCAGCGTCAGGATCACCGGGTGCCGCCTCGCCGCGTGGTGTGACTCGCCACTGACGTTCACCGATGACCTCTTTTAGCTGGGCGACCCGAGCGATGAGGTTTTTGAGTTCGCCGAACCACAGCATCGAATGGATCGCGTACAGCACGAACCACGCGCGGTGCTGTCGTATCCGGGGGTCGCCGAGCACGTAGGCGAAGATCGCCTGGGCACCCCCCACGCTCAGGGTGAAGATTGACAGCAGGACGAACAGCGGTACCAGCCAGTCGAGGTGCCCCAGGCCGCCGTCACGCCAGGCGGTGAACCCGAGGATGGGGATCACCTGAATGGTCACCCAGGGAACGACCTGCGCCCAGCCGAGCAGGAACCCAGCGCCGAGCTTCTGGCGTCCGCTCAGCCGGTCCGAGGTCAGTGCGGGCCGGAGGTGGCGCCGGGCGGTTTGGGTCCAGCCCTGTGCCCAGCGCATGCGCTGGTGCCATAGTGCGCCCATCGTGGTCGGGGCGAGCTCAGTCGAGACCAGACCCGGGTCAGACACGATGTTGAACCCGCCGCGCAGGCTTCGCATGGACGCCTCGATGTCCTCGGTGAGCATCCGCTGCATCCTGATCTGCCGCAGGGCATCGCGCCGCCAATAGCCGTTGGAGCCACCGAAGATCCCGAAGCCGTGCAGCCGGGCGCGGCCGGGGTGGCTCACTGCGTAGATAGTCTCGAACTCGACTGCGATCAGACGCGCCACCCATGACGCGTCGCCGTTGCGGACCACGCAATGACCTTGCACAACGTCGTGGCCGTTAGACAGCCACTGCCACGCCCGCGAGAAAGAGCCCGGTGCCGGGTGATGGTCGGCGTCAAAAATACCCACGAATTCTCCCCGGACGTGCGCCAAAGCAGCGTTGACGTTCTGGGCTTTCGATGTGCTGGCCTCGACCCGGAGCAGCAATAGCCGGGAATCGTGGGCGGCCAGCTCCTCCAGGGTGTCCTCGATGGGCAGGCGCTGCGGGGAGTTGTACGACAGGATCACCTGAAAATCCCCTGGGTAATCCTGGCCGAGGAGGTTAGCGACCGTATCGACGATCGTGGCCGCCTCGTTGGGCAGGTAGGCGGCGATGATGGCGGTCGCAGGAGGACACGCGCCCCCACGCACGGCAGGCACCTCGACCGCCCCCACCGCCCGGAAGCTCTCGATCCACAGGGCGGCCGCCGTGAAAGCTAGGGCCGCCGCCATCAATGGGTAGGTCACCGCGGTCAGGTCAAACCCGGCGTACCAGGCCATCACGTAGATGATGAACGGCAGGCTGAGCAGCACCGTCATGGTGAAGACGACCTGAAGCGGGGAGCGCAGCCGCTCGATGAGCCACAGCACCCGATCACGTTTGGCGACGGGGACCGCCGAGACGGCCAGCGCGGGCGAGAATCCCACCGGTACCAGATCCAGGTGCAGCCCCGCATCCTGCAACGCGGTGTCGGCATGATCGCATAGCTCGCGAGCGGAAGCGGCGCGCGCGTAGGGGGTGTACCCGATGACCGGGGTTATCCGCACCTGCTCACCCGCGACATCAAGAACAGCGCCTGCGACCCGCCGCGTCAACCTCTCCAGGCGGTCGTGCGCTGCCGCCGAATCGGTTTCGGGCATCAGCAGCCAGAACCCGCCGCCGGGACGGGCGCTGTGTTGCTCGAGGACCCTGGCGTCCAGGGCGAACAGCTCGTCGAACGCGGCGGCGACCGCTTGCTCGGCATGAGCCCCCAGGCGCTCGCGAAGCCGGGGCAGCTCGGCGACGCTGACCGCGGCCAGGACCCCGGGCCGCTGGGAGAGCTCGGCGCGCTGCAGCTCCCGGCCGATCTCCTCGCCCAGACGCTGCTCCGCCACCGCCGGGCGACACGGAGCAGCCGCCGGTGATGGCAGCCGGTTCAGCTTCGAGCGGATGTGATCGACCAGCTCGGCCACGCCCGCATCGGCGCCAGCGGGGAGAGCGGACATGACAGGTACGGCACTCTTGGGGCTCATGAGACTCCTCGGGAAGGGATGGCACGCCGCCGTCTGCCGGGCGCCCGCAGCAGGCCTGTTAGGGGGCGCTACTAAGCTTCATCACGCCTTTGGCGATCGTGATGCGCTCGCCCGGGAAGATCAGGTTCGGGTTGGAACCGATGACCGCTTCATTGGCGGCGTACAGCGCCCCGTACCCGTGCAGCTTGAACCACTCGGCGATACCCGACAGCGTGTCGCCCGCCTTGACCGTGTAGGTGACGCTGGAAGCGGCATGTGACTTCACGGGCCGCGGGACGGCCCCAGCCGCCGCCGGTCCCGTGATAGCCGTGTGGGCCGGCCGCGACGACGGCAGCGATGCCGCCACTGCGCTCCCCACGCCCAGAACCAGAATTCCCCCCGCAAGCACCGCAGTAACCAGCTTCGGCCTCATCATCCGCTTTCCTAACTGTGGGACTGCTCGCAGCAGCGATCCGCATTATGGCCAGGTATTCAGCGCGCTATTGCTGCAGCGGATTGCCTCGCGGGGGATTTCCCTTGGCCGGGGCGCTGGGGAGGTCGCGGGGTCGTCTGGTTCCAGCGCAGGGGCAACGGCGATGCGGTAGAGCGGGGAGTCGGCCCGGCGGTCGGCGCCATTGAGCAGGCCATGGCTGGTCCTGCCCGGCGTGCATTGACCGGGCTGGCGCCGCAGAGAGCGGACGCCTGTGCCGCCGGCCGTGGCCAGCTAACGCCTGTGAATCGCTGAGCGAGGCCAGAGCCTGCAGCCCTTGAAGTGGGCAAGCGGCAGCATGTGCCGACCGCACAGCAATCTGGGCGGCACCGTTATGGTGGCGCAAGAGTCCGCTTCCCGTCTTAGCCAGGTGGTGGGCTCAAGGTGCCGTTTCGGGTTGCCCCCCGGGACGGCACCGCTGGCATGAGCATACAGTGATTAAGTGGTTACCCTCCATTAAGACGCTTCACCTGGCTGACTGGATTACCTGGGGCAGGAAACCTCGTCGCCTAATTACCGCAGCGGCTCACCCCGTGACCCATGGCCTTCCTCATATCCAGGCAAACCCGCGCATTGGCCGTCTGGCCGGATTTCCTGATCGCTGATATGTCAGCATTCGGAACGCAAATTTTCTGGCGTGCCGGACTGAATGGGAGCTAATAGAGACTGGCCGGAATTCCAGTCTGCCGCACGCAAGGGTCACGGCACGCCCGGCAGCAGTGCGCGGCGCTGCCCGCCGAGTTCCTGGCCGTCCTTGTCCACTAGGTGCTCACCGGGGTACCGGTCGGCCATGGCGCGGCACAGTTCCCCAGCACGGGGCAGCAGTTCAGCCGAGCGGCAGGGAAGCCACAACGCCGCGTTGCTGTGGCTGATGGCGTTGTCCAGATCGCCGCGCCTGGCCGCAAGCAGCCCAAGGTTGAGCCGCGTCGCGTCAAGCCTGGTCGGCCATCCGCCAGCCTCGCCGCACTGCCGGACGACCTCTCGCGCGTGCGCCTCAGCGGCAGCGTCATCACTCCCGAGCCAGGTGAGGATGGTCGCCACGTAGAACTCGTATTTCGCGCTGTCGAACACGAAGTGAGGCCCGGGGTGCTCCGGGGCTGGCCGCCGGTCCAGGCGAGCGCGGCCGACCTGGAGCGACTGGCCGACCCGCGTGTCACCCGGGCGCGCGTGGCCTTGCGCGGCCTGCAGCGATAACTGCACCCCGGCGCTCATAACCTCCGCGTGCTCAACCCCCGCTTCCGACAAGGCGACCGTCTCGGGGTAGCGGCCCTCAACGAGGGCGAACCAGGCCGCGATCTCGAACGACCATGCCACGAGCGCGGCGTGGGCCGCCTGGCTGCCGAACTGCCGTGTCATCCGGCACGCCGTGCGCGCGGTCACGGCGTCGCCAGTGTCGTGGCAGGTGCAGGCGATCAGCGCCGAGAGCCACCCGGCAATCACGAGCAGTTCCCGGTGCTGGGCCAGCGTGACCCGGCCGCCGAGCAGTTGCGTCACGTACTGAAGGTGCTGTCCAGCCCGCGCCGACAATGCCGCTGCGCTCGCGCCCGGGTAGTCCCGGCACATGCCGTCCACGGCGGCGCTTAGCAGTTCCAGGGTCCGGCTGCCAAGGTCGGAGGCTTCCGCGCGGCGGGCCATCTCGATCAGGTCAAGGTCAGTGCCCAGCGCGCCCGGTGCCACGGCAGGCGCGAGCGCCGCGAGCCTGCCTCCGGCGCCGAGCGCTTCGTCAAGGCGCGCCGCGAGTTCAGGCGAAGGCCGTCTCTGGCCGCGGGCGATCTTCGAGAGGTTCCCGGAATCGCAGGGCACGTGCCGGGCCAGGCCGCGCAGGGACATGCCCCGCTCCGCCAGCAGGCGCCGCAGCTCGCTGCCTAAGTCGGTCATCGCCTGCACCAATTTCGGGTGGCTGCTGCCTGCTGCCTCCCTCAGCGGGCAGCGGGCATCGCCTTCCAAGCTACGCCTTGCCGATGTTAACTGCTAGTAAGCCAGCAATTACACATAGGGAGGACGCGATGGTGGACGCGCCCGGAAATGACACCACCGCATTAGAAAAGCTCGCCGCCGAGCTCACCGCGCGTGGCTACGAGGCCCGGCTCATCGCCCCTGACGGCCGGCCGCCCTGGTTAACGGTCATCAACCCGGCAGCGGCGATGCTCGCGGAGACGATCATGGCGGACGCGCAATGGTTCTGGTGGCCGTGGGCGGACCGGATCGCGCCAACGGCCGACGTGGCGACCGCGGCCGACGCGATCGCCCAGGTCCTGGCGCCCGCGCCAGGAGGTGACGGCGAGTGAACAGCGGCGGAGCGGAGGAGGAGGACTTCAGCCAGGCCGCGGGACGGCATCCGTGGGGTAGCCCGGGACCGGGGAGACCGCAGCGATGCTCGACATGGTCGCGCCCTAGTTGATCAGCACCGGCCCGGCTGGTCCCGTGGTCCGAGCGAAGTGGCGGGTGAGTAGCGCGTCGAACTCCTGGGCAGGAAGCGGCCGCGAGAAGTAGAAGCCTTGCCCCACCGGGCAGCCGAGCATCCTGAGCCCGGCGACCTGGTCCTCGGTTTCCACGCCCTCGGCCACCGCCGATATGCCCATGGCTTTGGCCAGGTCGATGACGGCACGGACGATCGCCGAATCCACCGGGCTCTGGGCAATGCCCTGTATGAAGGTGCGGTCCACCTTTACTTCGTGCACCGGGAACTGCTTGAGGTACGCAAGTGAGGAATGGCCGGTGCCGAAGTCGTCGATGGCCAGGCGCACACCCAGCCCGTTGAGCTTCTTCATGACCTCGCGA
>CAYPQM010000085.1:19783-29159 GCA_964412845.1 uncultured Streptosporangiaceae bacterium | reverse complement strand
CGACCGGCCCGATCAGGTCCGCGCCGCCTACGTCAGCCAGCTGTCCGGACGGCTGGCCGCGCGGCAGGCGTGGCTGCCGGGCCTGCGGGCGGCGGCGGCCAGCGGCACCCCCCGTGCCGGCCGGCCCGCGGGCCGGCCGAACCGGCCTGCGTGGCTCACCGGCCCGCGGGACCACTCCGGCACCGGGCCGCAGTCATGACCGGGGAACGGCACGCCTTCGAGTACGCGGTGCTGCGCGTGGTGCCCCGGGTGGATCGCGGTGAGGCCATGAACGCGGGTGTCCTGCTGTACTGCCGGCCGCTGAAGTACCTGGGCGCCCGGGTCTATCTCGACATTGGCCGGCTGCGCGCGCTGGACGCCGCCGCGGACGTGGCCGGGATCGAGCGTGCCCTGCACGCGGCCGCGGACGTGTGCGGGCCGGACGCGCCGCCCGGGCCGATCGGGCTGGCGGACATCGGCCGCCGGTTCCGCTGGCTCACCGCCCCCCGGAGCACCGTGGTCCAGCCCGGCCCAGTGCATACCGGGCTGACCGCGGACCCAGACGCGGAAGTCGAGCACCTGCTGCAACGGCTGGTCCTGCCCACCCGCCCCTGACCGTGCTGGTTTCGTGCTCGCGGTGGATCACTGGCGGCGGGGGATCGGGCGTGGCTGGGCTCGGCTGCCGGCTAGTCCACGGGTGTGTTGCGAATGATGATGAGGCTCACGATCTTGTCGTCGTTCACCGTGAAGTAGTGGGTCAGGATCACGGTGTAGGGAGGGTTGGCCTTATCGAACTCTTCGTCCACGACGGCGTCGACGACGAAGTCGCCATAGTGCTCTTTGACCTTCTTCACATCTATGGCGACCTTGTCGCCGATGACCTCTTTGTCAGACCAGCGCTTGATGGCATCGGTGCCCCAGAACTCCCGGCGCGCGTCGTTGACCAGGGCGTCGTCGGCGAAGGCCGCGATCAGGCGATCGCCGTCAAAGGTGTTCGACGCCTCGATGTACTCCGTGATGGGCTTGGGCAGGGTCTGAGTCATGGCTACCTCCTCGTTGGTTGATGACAATCGCTCTGAATGCCCCGGATACGGGAGGGCGACGATGGCGCGTCCCGGTTCTCCCTCCCTGAGGATCGGCAATGCGGCCCAGCCGCGGTGGTTCATGCGCGGATCACCCGCAGCCCCGCGTCCCCTAGTTCGCGCATGTCCTCGATCGGCAGCCCGGTGTCGGTGATCAGCAGGTCGATCTGATTAAGCTCGCCATACCGGGCCAGGCTGACCACGCCGACCTTCGAATGGTCGGCCAGCAGAACGGTCCGCGCCGCGATCGTGAGGGTGGCTCGCTTAACGGCGGCTTCGGCCAGGTCGGGCGTGGTGAGCCCGGCACCGGCTGAGATTCCGTTCGTGCCGAGGAAGGCGACATCGACGTGCAGCCTCGATAGGGCGTCAAGCGCCCAGTCGTCCACGCAAGCCAGGCTGCGCGGGCGGACTCGCCCGCCGACGGACAGCACTGTGAGGTTGTCGTGCCGGGCCAGCGCATTGGCGATGTAGCCGCCATTGGTGACGATGGTCAGGGCGCGGTCCGAAGGAAGGACGTTGGCCAGGTAGCTTGGCGTGCTCCCGGCCTCGATGAAGATAGAGCCCTCGGCCGGGAGCTCGGTGAGAGCGGCGGCCGCGATGCGTTCCTTCTCGGCCGTCATCCGGCTCGCCCGGGCCTCGATCGGCGGCTCGAATGTGACCTTCTCCGCCGGGATGGCACCTCCATGCACCCGCCGGATGGCTCCGCGCCGCTCGAGCTCCGCCAAGTCCCGCCGGATGGTCTCGCCCACGACCGCGAACCGCTCAGCGAGTGCGGCGACTGAGGCCCGCCCCTCCCGGCTGATCTCGGCCAGGATCGCCTCCTGGCGCTCGTCGCTGAAGAGCGCCGGACCCTGGGGGTCCGTGCCGCGCTGGCCGGCGCCGGAAGCGTCAGCGTCGTCAGCAGACAAGGATTCCCACTCAAATACACGCTCGGAACTATCGACGTCATGCCTGGTGAGACAGGAATATCACGAACAACGGCCACCTTGCCATGGGTAGCGATGTGAATCTAAGTTGATATGAGTGGAAAGTCAACCTGCTGTTATCCGGTTGTGACCCGATTCGTCACCCGACTCGTGGTCCGGCCGAGGCGACGCTCCGGCGTCAGGGCGTGGCGGGGAAGTAGTGGTTGATGAAGTCGTTGCGGAACTTGCCGGCCGGGTCGTCCTGGCTGAGCAGCGCCCGGAAACCGGCTGAGCGCTCGTACTGCGCGGTCACCGCGGCCGCGGGCATCGTGAAGAGCTTTCCCCAGTGCGGCCTCGCCCCGAGGGGGACCAGCCGCTCCTCCATCGCGGTCACGACGGGGGTCACCGCCGCGAAGTCGTTGATCCAGGTGAAGTGCAGCGCGACCGTGTCCCGCTGGTAGCTCGGGCTCATCCACAGGTCATCCGCGGCCACGGTGCGAATCTCGGCGATCTGCAGGATGGGGGCCAGCCGCTCGCCGAGGCCGGCCATCGCGGCCAGTGCTGCCCCGGCCGCCTGCCGTGGCAGCAGGTACTCGGTCTGGATTTCCGCGCCGCTGCTGGGCGTGAAATCGAGCCGGAAATGCGGGAGCCGCTCGTGCCAGGGGCCCGGCACGCCGAGTTGCGGCGTGGCATAGCCGGCCGGCTCGCCGGGAATGGGGTGCCGCGGCTGACCGGCCAGCCGCGCACCCATCCAGCGTGGCTCCGGCGCTGGTGGCTCTGGCTCGCCGACCCGCTGCTTGAGCCACAGCATGTGGTGCCGCGGGCCGTGCCAGCGGGTGAACACGCTCACGCTGTACGCGCTGGCGAAGATCTCCTCGAAGTGCGCCGACAATTGCTCGGCAGGCAGATCCTCATACACATATTGCCGCACGGAAAACGCCGGGATGATGTCCAAGGTCATCCTCGTGACGATGCCGAACCCGCCCAGGCCGACGACAGCGGCCCGGAAGTGGTCTGCGTCGGCGTCCCGGCGCAGGGTCGTCACCTCGCCGTCGGCGGTGACCATCTCGATGGCCGCGACGGCGGTCGCCAGGTTGCCGTTGGCGTTCCCGGAGCCGTGCGTCCCGGTTGCGCACGCGCCGGCGATCGAGATGTGCGGCAGCGACGCGAGATTGTGCAGGGCGTGGCCCTCGGCGTGCAGCCGGCGGGCCAGTTCGCCGTACCGGATGCCGCCGCTGACGGTCACGGTCGCCTGCGCCGGGTCGAGGTCCATCACCGGCGGGAGATCGGCCGTCGAGACCAGCACCCCGGCCGAGTCGGCGATGCGGTTGAACGAGTGCCCGCTGCCCAGGGCGCGCACCGCACGGCTCACGGCGACCAGTTCCTGGAGCTCATCGAGCGTGCGCGGCCGGTGCACCTGGTCCGCGCGGTACACCACGTTGCCTGCCCAGTTGGTCGGTCGTCCGGACACACTGCACCATCCCTCTGTCGCCAGACCGGCCATTGTCCCGCGATCCGGGCGGAGCCGCCGCGGTCCGGGCCCCCGCGTACCCTGCAATTCCGCGACCTGACCCGGCCCGGGTCATCCCGAGGAGGCGCGACCCACCGATGAACTTCCTGGTGATCTGCCGGCCAGCGCCGGACGCTGATGAAGCCCTCTTCGGGCGGCTCCTGGCCGAGGAACTCGCCGCCATGCGCGGCCTGAAGGCCGCGGGCGTGCTCACCCAGGCGTGGAGCCCCGGCCGGCCTGGGGCGGTGCTGATGCTGCTGGCCGCCGATCTGGCTGCCGCGGCCAGCGTCGCCGCCGGGCTGCCCCTCGCGGCGGCCGGCCTCATCACCACGGAGATCATCCCGCTGCATCCCGTGGACCTCTGAGGCGCCCGGCCCAGCGAGGAACATGCCTGGACAGGTACCTGCTCCGGCCACGAATATGCCTTGACAGGAATATGCCTGGAGAGGCATGATACGGGAGTGACAACGGTATTCGAGGTGCTCGCTGAACCCAGGCGGCGCCAGATCCTCGACCTGGTGCGTGACCGGGAGTGCTCGGTGGGCGAACTCGTGGCGGAGTTGTCGGCCAGCCAGCCTTCGGTGTCCAAGCACCTGCGGGTACTGCGCGAGGCCGGGCTGGTCGAGGCGCGGGTGGCCGAGCAGCGACGGCTCTACCGGCTGACGGCGGCCCCGCTGCGCGAACTCGACGCGTGGCTGGCCCCGTACCGCGAGACCTGGGCGGCCAGCCTGGACAGGCTGGCCGCCCACCTCGACGAGATGGACAACGACGAGCCCAGGGGGCCCTGATGAGCCAGGCCGAGAACGCCCAGCCGGACGGCAGGCTGGAGGACGCGGGCGGGCGCTGGCGGCTGCGGTTCACCCGGCCGCTCGGCCACCCGCCGGAGAAGGTGTGGCGGGCCATCACCGAGCCGCAGCACCTGGCCGCGTGGTTCCCGCAGCAGATCAGCGGCGAGTGGGTGGCCGGCGGCACGCTGACCTTCCGCGACCCGCAGGACCGGGGCCCCGCCTTCGACGGGCAGGTACTCGCCTATGCGCCGCCCTCGCTGGTGGAGTTCCGCTGGGGGACTGACGTGATCCGGCTGGAGATCGAGGAACGCGACGGCGGCTGCACACTCACCCTGCTGGACACGATCGACGAGATCGGCAAGGCCGCCCGGGACAGCGCGGGCTGGCACGAGTGCCTCGACCTGCTCGCCTGCCACCTGGATGGCGAGCACCCGGCCTGGCGGCCGGGCCAGCGCTGGGCCCAGGTGCACCCCGGATATGTCGCGGCTTTCGGGCCCGAGGGGGCGGCCATCGGGCCGCCGGCAGGCTACGAACCGGCGTAGCGGCGAAAGCCCACCGGGTCCGCACAGCCAGCCGCCTCCCGCCCCGGTCACCAGGCCTGTGCCTGCGGTTATCTGACCTGATGGCGACTCGTGCGGCGGGGACGGTGGCCGGCCGGGCCCTTGCCGGCCAACCGGCGGCGGGCGTACCCGATGGCGCCCACCCCGCCCACCAGCAGGAGCGCGAATGCGGCCAGCCGCAGCCCATCCGGCAGGTAGCCGCCAGGCGGGCTGGCGGACCCGGTGATGCCCAGGTCGCTGGGGTTGGCGCTGACCGGGGCGGGCACCGTCGTGCCGCGTAGCTCGTGCAGCACGTCCAGGTAGCGGCGGCCGAATTTCCGCGATGGCTCCACGTAGGAGTTCTCGCTGAATTCGTTCCAGCTGATCAGCCCGAGAACGTCCGGTGAGGACGCCACCGCTGTCCCGTATTCGTAGCGCAGGGTCTGGCCGTTATCCCGGTTGACCCTCTTGGAGCCGCCCACCTGGCGGGCGTCGAAGCCGGGGGCGAAGGGCGCTATCCAGTACTGGCCCGCCTGGTGCACGGCCGCGCTCATCTGGTCGAGCTTCGCTCCGTAGAAGGTGTTGGTGGCGGGATTCACCGAGGACCAGTAGTACGCGTCACCATCGGTGACGTTGGCGAGCCGCTGATAGCCCAGCACATTCTTCTCGGTGGAGAGCACCAGCATCCGGCCACGGACGGGACCGGTGACCCTGTCGACGGCGGCATGGGAGTACGCCCAGGTGCCGCTCCAGATAGTCAGCGGTTTCCCCGCCAGGCGGAAGAAGACAGGGTCGCCCGCGTACTTCTCCATGAAGGTCATGAAGTCCGCGGCGACCTCGGCCACGGGCAGCGGATGCCGCTGGAAGTCGAGTCCTTGGTAGATCATGGCGAGCTTGAAGTGCTCCTGCCGGGCGACTCCCATCAGCAGCCGCAGCCGCTGGTCGTTCCTGGCCGTGTCCTTCCAGCTCACGATGAAGCCATCGATGCCGGCCGATTTGGCTTCCGCGATCTGGCGGTGCATGACGCTGGCATCGTCGCTGGAGTACCTGCCGATGAGGGGATAGTCGGTCTTGGCACGATTCCAGGAACTGGCGTTGAACCAGATGTAGTAGTAGGCCAGCAGGGGCACGGCGGCCGCTGTGCTGGCGTGCGTCGGGCCCGACGGGGCGGCGTCCGCGGTCGGCCGCGCAGTGCTGAGCGCCGCGGCGCGGCCCGAGGCGGCGGCGGAGACATCGCGCGGCTGCCCGTGCGCTGCGGGGGCGAGGAGCAGCAGACTGGCCGCGGCGGTCACGCCGGCCACGCCGCAGGCGACAGCGGCCCGCCTCAGTCTCGGGGCACGGCTCAGCCCGGGGCCGCGGCTCAAGATTCGGGCAGCCTGTTCTGGCGGTTGAGCTGCGCAGTGGGCCGCCGCCGCAGCGCAAAGGCCCGGCGGGGCAGCGCTAGGGCCCGGCGGGGCAGCTCGGGGACCCGGCGGAGCAGCAGGTGGGCCCGGCCGAGCAGCCCGAACAGGCGCTTGCGGCGCGAGCGGGAAACCAGGGGGAGGCCGATCGCGGCCAGCGCGAAGATGCCGCCGACGGTCGCGAGGTCTCCGGTGCTCACGACCGTGAGGTTCACCGACTTGGCGCGGGACAGGCGGAAGCTTTCCGCGAACACGATGGCGTGGCCGGCCTTGAGAGTCACCCGGTACGCGCCCTGCGGCAGGCCACTGAGGGTAGCCGTGTGCCGCGCCCCCAGCGGGATCCGCCGTACGGAGTGATCGGGCAGGGTCACCAGCGCGTAGCCGCCGGTGCGGTCACCGAACAGGGCGTCGCGGCCCACGATGCTCAGCGTGTGGAAATACCCGACCATGGTGGGGGTCACCGTCTCGGTGGGCCGGAACCGCTCCACGTCAGCGTGCACGATATTGGTGCCGGAGAGCATGACGCTGCGTACCGAGTAGCTGATGGCCCCGCTGGTCAGTGTGCTGTTCCGGTAGACGGGCTGCAGGCAGTCAAGCCAGCTCGTGCCCGATGGCCGGAGGGCGACCGTCTGGCCCATGCTGCTGCGCAGGCTCACGCTGGAGATCCGGCTCGGGTCCAGCGGGCTGCCCTGCTGGCTGGCGAACTTGGGTGTCACCGGGCACTGCACCGCGAATCCCGCGGTCACGGTGTAGTTGGCGCGCATCGGCAGGCCGCTCACCACCGGACGGAACGCCTGGTCCGGGTCACGCTGGCCGGCCCAGCGGCTGAACTGGTAATGCCGGTGCGCCGTCGCGATGCTGGTATCCACCAGCCGCAGGGTGTGTGAGCTGAAATTGTGCTGCTGGGTGTACTGCGTCTCGCCCGCGCCGTTGGTCGTGAGCGGTGTCCCGTCAATGGTGAAGTGGACACCAGCCACGGCCGGCACGGTCCGGATGGTAACGGTGACGGGCCAGTCGATGGCCGGCCGGGCGGGCCGGATGGGGGAGGCCAGGGCGGCCTGGGCGAGCAGCGGCCCGGACAGTACGCCGGCCAGGATTGCCGCGGCGGCGCCGAGGATGCGCCGTTTCACGGGACAGTCACGTCCTTCCGGATGGCGGGCGGCGTGGCCGGCGTGCCGCGGCGTCGCCTGGCGGTGATCGCTGGCAGGCCGAGTGCGACCAGCACGAGCACGATGCACAGGGCCGCCGCCCCCCCGTAGAGCCAGTAGACGACCGCGGTCCGCACCGCTGGCGCCGGCTTGGGTTGCGCGCTGAGGGACGACGGCAGCGGCGGCAGGATGGCCGGCCGACGCGGTCCGACGGCGAAGTTGAAAGCGCCGGTCATGTTGGCCGACGTGGCATCCAGGGAGGTGAGCGGCCTGAGGTGCCAGTTCTGCTCGATGAACTTCAGCGCGCTCGGGTAGCTCAGGACCGTGTGATTGACCTGGCCCTTCCGGGCGTAGGCGCTGATGAGCAGTGCCGGTACCCGCAGCCCGAGGGTGGCCGATCCGGCGCGGGGCGGCGTGACGCTGTCATACCAGCCGCCCGAGCCGTCGTAGGACCACATCAGGGCTGAGCTGTCCCAGTAGCGGCTCACCATGAGCTGGGTGACCAGGTTCCGTACCAGGTGCTGGCCGGGCAGGATCGAACGGGCGGATCGCTCGTTGTCAGCGGAACTTGCGATGTAGCTGACCGCGGGCAGTGTCCCGTCGGCCAGATCGCGGTAGTACTGGTCCATGCCGACGATGTGCTTGCTCAGCGTGGGGTCGTCGACGAACCGGG
This sequence comes from uncultured Streptosporangiaceae bacterium, assembly GCA_964412845.1. Classification (GTDB taxonomy): domain Bacteria; phylum Actinomycetota; class Actinomycetes; order Streptosporangiales; family Streptosporangiaceae; genus JAWWPY01. The sequence continues at coordinate 21,135 of CAYPQM010000085.1, read as the reverse complement.
CATAGTTGAGCAGCGGGACGCGCACCGTCTGGGAGTTCGGGTTGATCCGCGATGCGGACTGGTAGGTGGCGTGCGGGTTGTAACCCTGAACGTAGAACTTCCAGCTGATCCCGGCCGCCTGCAGGCGGTCGAAGATCGTGGGCTTGTTCCCGTAGCCGCCCACCGGGATCCGCTGGGCGCCGCCGGGGGACGCCGCGGAGGAGACCCAGTAGGAGCGATTGCTCCGGCTGCCGGCCAGGGTTGACGCGAAGTAATGGTCGAACAGGACGTAGTTGTCGGCGACCTTCCAGTAGAACGGAAGCTCGGCGCGGTCGTAATAGCCCATCGCCGTTGTGCCGCTGCGTGCCTGTGCCTCATAGGCGGACACGAATCCGTTCATCTTGCCGTGGTTGTACTGGTTCGCAATGGTCGTCTGACCGGCCTTGAGCGGTGGTGCCTGCGTGGTGTGCAACGGGAACGGCTTGACGCAGCCGTCCGCCGGGTGGCCGGCTGTCCGCAGCTGGCAGGCGTCCGCGGGAATTCCGTCCGCTCCCGGGTAGGTGCCGAAATAGTTGTCAAAGGTCCGGCCGCCCTGCATGAGGAAGACGAAGTGCTTGATGGGGGTGCGTGCGCCGGGGCTGGCGGCGCTGCGCTGCGCCTGCGGCGCTTGACGCGCTGCGCCGCCAGCCCCGGCCCACGCTGGGGTGGCTGGGAGCAGGAGGGTGGCGGCCGCCAGCGTCAGGGCGGGTAGGCGGGACCTCATGGGTGCACCTCGTAGATGACGATGACGGGTTCGACGACGACATGGCCGGATCGCGACCGGACCGCCGCGGTGGCGGTGAAGACCGTCACGCCGTGGTACTTGCTGGCCAGCTGGTGGGCCTCGAGGGCAAAGTGGGGTGTGCGCGCCGCCGTATAGGAATCCCAGACGATGTACTGGAAGTCGCCGTCGCGCATCGCCCGGTCGGGGTTCGGCACCGGAGTATAGGAAGGGTTGCGGTTACGCGGGTTCGAGCTGACGGACAGGGCAGAGACGGAATGCTTGCCGTAGAACTCGAGGACGTTGGCCAGTGACGGCCCAATGGCCAGCAGCCGGGCGCCGGACGGCACGTTATGCAGCACCCAGTCGCCGGCCTGCTTGCCGCCCTGCAGCCCGCCGGTTCCGGCCAGGAAGGATCCGGTGGGGGATGGCTCCACCCGGTTCCAGGCTGGCAGGGCCAGGCTGACCACGCTGATGGCCGCCAGCGCGGTCATCGCCGTGCGGGGCAGCGATGGCCGCAGCCGGGCCAGCCACGCCGGACGGGCCAGCCACGCCGGCCGGGCCAGCCACGCCGGCCGGGCCAGCCACGCCGGCCGGGCCAGCCACGCCGGCC
>CAYPQM010000085.1:18578-19683 GCA_964412845.1 uncultured Streptosporangiaceae bacterium | reverse complement strand
GCCAGCCACGCCGGCCGGGCCAGCCACGCCGGCCGGGCCAGCCACGCCGGCCGGGTGAGCCAGGCCGGACGCGCCAGCATCAGGGGGTGTGACAGGGTCCGCCCGGCCAGCACCGCGAGCGGCGGCGCTATCGGGAGGAGGTACTGGAACCCCTTGACGGGCCAGATGGTGAAGAAGAGCACCGGGACGATCAGCCAGGCCAGCAGCAGGCGTTCCCGCCAGGTTGCCTCACGGCGCAGCCAGAGCAGGCCGGCCAGCGCGGCCACGGGCACCGCCCAGCCGATCCAGGATGGCAGCACCGTGAAGTAGAACCACGTGCTGTGATTGGCTGGCCGGAACATCTGCCAGAGCAGGTAGCTCTGCCCCTTGTGGGATTGTCCCGACAAGCGCAGCGCGACGATCCACACGGCGGCCTCACCGACCAGGACCAGCAGGGCCAGCAGGATGTGCCGGATCCGCATCCGCGCCGACGGCGTGAGGGCGAAGAAGGCGTACAGGCCGCCAAGCAGGATGATGCTGGTCTCCTTGGACAGAACCGCCAGGCCCATCACGGCGCCGGCCGCCAGCAGCCAGCGCAGCGCCACTGACTCCAGATAGCGCACGACGCAGTACAGGGCACCGGTCGCCATCAGCGTCATGAGCCCGTCGAGCAGCACCTGCCGGCTCACGACCACGTGGTACGGCATGACGGCCAGCAGCAGCCCAGCGATCACGCCCGCCTTGCGCCCGTAGAGGCGGCTGGCGAGCAGGTACGTGACGGCCACGGTGGCGACGCCGATCACGGCCGGGAACGCCCGGGCGGTCCAGTCGGTCTCGTGGATCCGCAGCACCATCGAGAGCATGGTCTGGAACAGCAGCGGGTGGGCGCGGAAGACCGGGAACATCGGGCTGAGCGAGTGGTCGCCGGCGATCGACGCGGCGGTCCCCGTGTATACCGCCTCATCGCCATTGAAGCCGACCGCGGCAAGCTGCCAGAACCGCAGGAATGCCGCGACCGCCAGGACCGCGGCCAGGGGGAGCCCGGAGCGCGCCGCGGCCACGGCCCGGCGGGCGGCTCCCGGCCCAGGCTGGACCGGCCCGGTCTGGGCCGCCGCAGCCTGGGCCG
>CAYPQM010000085.1:0-18478 GCA_964412845.1 uncultured Streptosporangiaceae bacterium | reverse complement strand
GCGGCTCCCGGCCCAGGCTGGACCGGCCCGGTCTGGGCCGCCGCAGCCTGGGCCGGCCCAGACTGGGCCGGCCCAGGCTCGCGTATCACCGGGATGGGGGCTGTGTCCGTGGCGTCGGAGATGCCGGCCAGGCCGGGGTCCATGCTGCGTGCGTTCATCCGGCTCTGCCGTAGGCGAGCGGCTCTTCCCAGCGAGGCCACGCGTCCCCTCGGCTCTCGTGGCCGGTCACCGCGGCCAGGCTGCTCCCGGCCCGCTGGGACTGGGCGCCGATGAGGTTCGGGATCTCATCGGCCCAGCCGAAGTTGTCAGAGGCCAGGGTGCGGGTGCGGACATGCCCCAGGAAGCTGGCGAGGATCTCCCGCTCGCGCTGGCGCAGTTGCTGGTAGTCCTGGCCGGCCACGGTGATCGCGGGCGCGAGGTAGCGGAAGGGCGGGAACCCGTACGCGTCGTCAGTGTTGGTCAGCATCTGCTCGACCGCGGCCTCGTGATCAAGGTCGCTGAGCCGCGGGGCGCCGCGCTCGATGACGAAGAGCTCCCGGACCCGGGTCGACGTGCTCATCCGGCACGGCACGAGCCGGTCTACCGTGAACTTCGGCGGCGGCACGAGTATCTGGGTGATGGCGTTGATCCCCATGATCGGCAGGTTGAACCGGCTCAGCGCGACAGCCAGGGAGCGGCCGCCCTTGGAGTGCAGCCGGCTCTGGAACTGCAGCCGCCGCCACTCGCTGCGGGTGAGGTCTTTCGCCTGGACGGCGCGGACTGTGTGCGCGCTGATCGTGAGCGGCTTGGGGAAGCAGGAGGCGTTGCCCTCGGCGTCGATCACCGTCATGTCATCGGAGAGGAACCGGCCGTCGTGCTCGCGCAGCAGCCGCAGGATGGTCCCGGTCTTGCCGGTGTCGGTCAGCGCGGACAGCATGACGCCGACGCCGTCGAGTTCGAGGCAGGCCGAGTGCAGCAGCATCCGGCCCCGCGAGACCATGACGAAGCGCAGCAGAGCCTCGATGATGTTGGTGTAGACGACGTGCGGGGACCGGGCCAGCAACGGTCCCACCTCGACCGTGATGCGATCCCCCAGGTGCGCGCTGAAGTTGGCGCCGATGCGGCCGAGATGCTCCTCGTACCTGATCACCGCCGGGTCGGCGTACTCGGTCATGGCCGCGCGCCTGCGCGGGCCGCGGCCGCCCACGTCGCCGACCCGCACCGCGATGTCGACGTCTGTGTCAGCGACCCACTGGGCGCGGAAGAACTCCAGCTCGGGAAGCATGATCTGGGACCCGATCGTGACCACGCCGGCGATGTCGTAGCGGTAAGTGAGATACCGGGACCTCCGCCGTCCCGTGGACGCGTCGTGCGTGCCCTGGTCGTGGACGTCGGTGTCATCGGCACTGATGTCCACGAGGACGCGTACCGGGTCGCGGCTCTTCTCCTGGGTCGCGCCGAAGATGGCCCGGTCGCTGATGACGAACCGGACGAGGAAGAGCAGGACCAGGGTGACCCCGTTGGCCCAGAGCACTCCGAGGCCGGCCCTGATCAGGATCTCCAGCACCGGCAGCCGGGCCAGCAGCAGCAGGTTGTTCATCGCGAAGAAGCGGATGGCGCGGCCGCCCCGGGTGCCGTTGCCGCCGCGACGGTACACCAGGCTGTCCACCAGCAGGAAGTTCCAGGTGGTGGAGGCCTGGGTGGCCAGGGCCGCGCCAACCAGGTGGTTCCAGCCGATGGTGTGGTAGAAGAACCAGAGCGTGGCGGTGTTGACGACGACACCGGTGGCGCCGATCAGCCCGAAGGCGAGCATCCGGACGATCTGGCGGGTGCGCTCGGCCCGGGTCGGCGGCCGCTCGCGAAGCTGCTTGATCAGCCGGGCCCGGCGGAGCCGGACCAGGTGGCGCAGGAAGCTCAGGCCTTCGCGCAGCGATGCCTTGGACTCTCCGGCGTGCCGCGGGGCGAACCGGTACGCGACCTCCGCGACCCGGACCAGCGGGTTGCGTACCAGGATCTCAAGCAGGATCTTGAAGCCGACGGGGTTGAGCCGGCCGAGGTCGACGGCAGCGGCCCGGAACGCGAACATCCCGCTGAGCGGGTCGGTCACCATCGCGAGGCGGCGCGGGAACGTGCTCTTTACCAGCCGGGTGGACCAGGACGAGACGAGTGCCCGGCGTTCGCCGAGGCCCTCGGCGGGCGCTCCGGCGCCGGCGTACCGCGTGCCGACCACGATGTCCACGTCATGCCGCATCGCCGTGCTGGCCAGCACGGCGGCTGACTCCGGGGGGTGCTGCAGGTCGGCGTCCATGACCAGCACCCAGGCGCCCCGGGCGTGCCGCGCCCCGGCGACGACCGCGCCGCCAAGTCCGCCTTTGCGGGCGCTGGGCGGCCGGTGCAGCAGCCTGACCGGCACCGCGCAGTGCTCGGCCGCGGCGCGGAGCGCGTCGGGGGTGCCGTCGTCGCTGTCATCAACGACGACGATCTCGGCGTCGAGCGGCTCAAGCACGGGCCCAAGCCGTTCCAGCAAGGGGCCGACGTTGAGTTCCTCGTCGCGGGTCGGGACGAGAACGGTCAGGGCCGGTGACGTGTCTCCGGTGCCGTTGAGGTTGACGAGGACGTCCTGGCCGTCGGCCAGATCGTCCCGCCGGGGTGGCTGCTGCGTATCCTGCGACGGCGTTGTCTTGGCGGTGGCATCGCTGAGTTTTGGATGAACGAGCATTGGCAGTCCCCTCCGACTGTGAAACTTTGCTCCGCCAGGCGGTGGCAGATGGTCAGCACGCGCTGGACGCGCAATTGATCCGCATGCGATAGTCGTGCGAATGGTTTTGGTGGTTTTTGGGCAGTACTGAATTACCAAGGTGGCCTATATGCCGGAATGACAAGCAGACCGGTGCGCAGGCATGGCTCACTCACCGGTGAGTGACAGGATTTGACAAGCGTGAAGCGCCCATCAGCTAGGGCGTGCTCAGGAACGTCCTAACAGGCAGGTCGGCTACAAGCTGTTACGCCACAGATCGCGGTCGCGTTCTGGCGGACTCCTCCTCTCACACAGGCCACACCGTCCAGACGGTTCGGCCCGGGAAGATCCGCGCCAGGGCATGCTTCGCCCTGCATGAAGCCTTGCTGACTCCCCGCCCTGAACCCCGTCCCGGTACCGGCCTGGTCCCGGGATTACAATCGACAAACCGTTCCTGACCAGGACATTATCAAACTTTATGGGGCAGTCAAGCGCTCGTATGATATTTCCTGTTAAAACTTCATTAACCCTGTGTTTGTCTTCCGTACACGGCCGTGAAGCCCGGTGGGCGCGGCTTCTGGGCTATCCAGCCCGCTGCCCGGGGTGAGACGATCACCGCATGGCCGACGGGATCCCGCAGGCGGAGGGCGGTATCCGGCTCGGGATGCCCGCTGGGCGGTGGATCCTGTTCGCCGCCGTGCTCGGCTCGAGCATGGCGATGCTGGACTCTACCGTGGTCAACGTCGCGCTGCCCACGATCGGCCGGGACCTGCACACGTCGCTGGGCGGGCTGCAGTGGACGGTCACCGCGTACACGCTGACCCTGGCCGGGCTGATCCTGCTCGGCGGCTCGCTGGGCGACCGGATGGGCCGCCGCCGCATCTTCATCACCGGCGTGGTGTGGTTCGCCGTTTCCTCCGCCCTGTGCGGCCTGTCCCCGGACATCGGCGTGCTGATTGCCGCCCGGGCGCTGCAGGGCGTCGGCGGTGCGTTGCTCACCCCCGGATCACTCGCCATTATCCAGGCCTCATTCGCCAGCGATGACCGGCCACGGGCGATCGGCGCGTGGTCGGGCCTGGGCGGCGTGGCCGGGGCAGCCGGCCCACTGCTCGGCGGCTGGCTGGTCGGGGCGGCCGGCTGGCGCTGGATCTTCCTGATCAACCTGCCGCTCGCGGTACTGGTTGTCCTGGTGGCCCTCCGGCATGTGCCCGAGACCAAGGATCCGTCCGCGCACGGCCGATTCGACGTGACGGGGGCGCTGCTGGCCGCGCTGGCCCTGGCCGGGATCACCGACGCGCTCATCGAGGCGCCGGTCAGTGGCGCGGTGCTGATTGTGGTGCCCGCGGTGACCGGGGTGGCGGCGGGAGTCGCGTTCGTGATGGTGGAACGACGCCGGGGCCGCCACGGCGCCGACGGGCCGGTGCCCCCCATGCTGCCGCTGGAGGTCTTCGCTTCCCGCCAGTTCAGCGCAGTCAACCTGGTGACCTTCGTGGTCTACGCCGCCCTCGGCGCGGTGTTCTTCCTGCTGGTGCTGGAACTGCAGGTGGTGTCCGGGTTCTCGCCGCTGGAAGCCGGCCTGGCCCTGGTGCCGGCGACGGTGCTCATGCTGCTGTTGTCCGCGCGCTCCGGAGCGCTGGCCCAGCGGGTGGGCCCGCGCTGGGTGATGACGGGCGGCATCCTGACCAGTGCCGCCGGGCTGCTCCTGCTCACCCGGATCGGGCCGCACGCCTCGTACCTGGCCGATGTGGTGCCCGGGGTCGCGGTGTTCGGCCTCGGCCTGTCCGCCACCGTCGCACCACTGACCGCGACGGTGCTGGCCAGCGCCGATGTCCGGCACGCGGGCGTGGCCAGCGGGGTCAACAACGCGGTCGCCCGCGCGGCGGGCCTGCTGTCGGTCGCCGGGCTGCCGCTCGCGGTCGGGCTCACCGGGGCCGGCCTGACCGCCACTGCCTTCGAGAGCGGCTTCCGGACGGCCATGGTGGTCTGCGCGGCCCTGCTCGTCGCCGGGGCGGTGCTGTCCGCGGTGACGATCGACAACAACGTGCTCCGCCCCCCGGCGGGCCGGACGGTCCGTGAGCCTGAGTGCCTGACCTTCTGCGGGGTCGGTGCCCCGCCGCTGGAGCCCGCGGATCGCCCGGTGATCGCCGTGCCCGGTCCAGCCCAGCACTAGGCTTGGTTCCTGGTCTCCTGGTTCGCCACCGCTGCGTGGCCGACGCCAGGTCACGGCACCGACGCTCCGCACACTCAACGAACGGGCCCGTACGCATGCACTGGTCACAGATGCACATCCCGACCCTCCGGGACGACCCGGCGGACGCTGGCGCGCCCAGCCACCGGCTGCTGCTCCGGGCCGGCTACATCCGGCCGCTGATGGCCGGGCACTACTCGCTGCTGCCGCTTGCCCTCCGGGTGCGGGCCAAGGTCATCGAGATCATCCGGCAGGAGATGAACCAGATCGGCGCGCAGGAAGTGCTGCTGCCCGACATGCACCCGGCGGAGATCTGGCAGCGCAGCGGCCGCTGGGAGATCATGGGCGAGGAGATGTTCCGGCTTACCGACCGCAAGGGCGCCCAGCTCGCGCTGGCCATGACCCACGAGGAGATTTTCGCGACCCTCGCCACGGAGCTGAGCTCGCACAAGCAGCTCCCGCAGGCCTGGTACCAGTTCCAGACCAAGTTCCGCGATGAGCCGCGGCCGCGGGCCGGGCTGCTCCGGACCCGCGAGTTCACCATGAAGGACTCCTACAGCTTCGACATCGACCGGGCCGGGCTCGACGCCGCCTATGACCAGCACCACGCCGCCTACACCCGGATCTTCGAGCGGCTCGGCATCCCGGCGATCGCCGTCGAGGCGTCCAGCGGCACCATGGGCGGCAGTGACTCGACCGAGTTCATGTGTCCCTCAGCGTCCGGTGAGGACCTGGTCGCGTACTCGTCCGCCTGCGGCTACGCGGCCAACCTGGAGAAGGCCACCAGCCGGCTGGCGGACGTTGCCGACGGGCCGGGCCTGGCCGCGCCGGAGCGCTTCGACACCCCGGCGGCCCGGACCATCGACGATCTGGCCACCATGTTCGGTGCGCCCGCCGACCGTCAGATCAAGACGCTCGTCTACGTACTGGACGGCCAGCTCACCCTGGTGCTGATGCGCGGGGATCACGCTCTCAATGCGCAGAAACTCACCGATGCCACGGCCGCGGCGGTGATCCGCCCGGCCCAGCCTGACGAGATCGTCGAGGCACTGGGCGCGCACCCCGGCAGCCTGGGCGCGGTGGGCGTGACCAGCCTGCCGGTAATCGCCGACGAGGCGCTGCGCGGCCGCCGGGACATGTTCACCGGGGCCAACATCGACGACGTGCACCTGCGCGGCGTGGACGTGGCCCGGGACATCCCGGTCGGCAGCTGGGCGGATCTGCGCGAGGTCGCCGCGGGCGAATCGTGTCCCCGGTGCGGCGAGCCGCTGGAGATGGTCGAGGCGATCGAGGTCGGGCACATCTTCAAGCTCGGCGACCGCTACTCGAAGGTGTTCGGCGCCACCGTGCTCGGCCCGGACGGGAAGGCCGCTCCGCTCATCATGGGCAGTTACGGGATCGGGGTCGAGCGCGCCATGGCCGCGATCGTCGAATGCCACCACGATGAGCGCGGCATCGTATGGCCGTTCGCCGTGGCCCCGTTCAGCGTCGTGGTGGTCGTCGCGCAGTCCGAGGACATCGAGGTGGCCAAGGCAGGTGCGGCCATCTACGAGCAGCTCGGCGCCGCCGGCGTCGAGGTGATCATTGATGACCGCGCGGACCGCGCCGGGGTGAAGTTCCGTGACGCGGAGCTGACCGGGATCCCGCTGCGGGTTACCGTCGGCAAGCGCGGCCTGGCCGAGGGGACCGTTGAGATCACTGAGCGCACCACGGGGGAGACCAGGAAGGTGCCCGCTGGAGAGGTGACCGCGCAGGTCACCGCCGTGCTCGCGGCGGCCTGAGGGCTGGCCGCTCACCCATCGGCGGCTGCCCCGGCGGGTAGCCGGGCGGGGCCCGGCCCGGCGGTTCCCCCGGATCATTGCGCCTGGTGCTCAGCAGGCTGGTCACGGTGACGGTGGCGAGCACGCTGGCGATGACGGCCAAGGACAGCCAGGTGCCGATCTGTGGCACGGGCAGCGGGCCGATCCGGTGCACGCCCGATTCCTGCAGCGCCTCGCTGATGATCTTCAGCCCGATGAAGCCGAGGATGACGACCAGGCCGGCGGACAGGTGCGCCAGCCGCGCTAGCAGGCCGCCGATCAGGAAGTACAGGTGACGCAAGCCGAGCAGGGCGAACACATTCGCGCTGAACACCACGAACGGATCGCGGGTCAGCCCGAAAATCGCCGGGATGGAGTCCAGGGCGAAGGCCAGGTCGGTGGTGCCAATGGCGACCACGAGCAGGAACACCGGCGTGACATACCGGCGGCCCCGGATCCGCGTGATCAGGTGGCCGGCGTCGCCCTCTGCCGCCACCGGGATGACCCGCCGCAGGGCGCGCTGCGGCAGGCTGATGCCGGTCGGCCCGGCAACGGGCCGGCGCTGCACCGCGAGCCGGACGGCGGCATACAGCAGGAAGGCTCCGAATAGGTAGAGGACCCATCCGAACCGGTTCAGCGCCGCCGCCCCGGCCGCGATGAACACGCCGCGCAGGAGCAGGGCGAAAACCACCCCCAGCAGCAAAACGCGCCCATGGTACTCACGCGGCACCGCGGAACGCCCGATGAGCAGAATGAAAATGAACAAGTTGTCCAGGGACAGGCTGTACTCGGTCAGCCAGCCGGCGAAGAACTGACCCGCGGCAGGCGGATCGGCGGTGACGGCGAGCACCCCGCCGAACAGCAGCGCGAGGGCGACCACTCCGAGGGTCCACAGCGCGGCCTCACGCAGGCTCGGCCGCCTGGGCCGGCGGCCGCTGAGCGTCAGGTCCGTGCCGACGACGCCGGCCAGGACCACGATCGTGGCGGCCCACACCCACGGCGGCACATGCAGAGGATCCATAAGCTGGCCGACCCGTCCGGGGTCAGCGGGCTGACCGCCCGGGGTGCAGCGCGCCCAGCTGGCTGGCCCGTGCGAAGTCGGCTGGGGTGAGCACCCCGGCCAGCCCGCCATCGGCGTCGAGGACGAGGGCGTGACCCGCGGTGTGCAGGGCGGCCGGGACCGCGGGGCGGACCGACAGCCGGGCCACGAGGTCGTTGAGCGGCTCGTCGCCTGTGGTCGTGACCACATGCGCGAGCGGTGTCGCCACCTCGGAAAGCCGCACGCTGTCCCGGCGGTCGGCGGGCACGGCGGCGAGCTGGCTCAAGGTGAGCAGCCCGGCGGGCCTGCCGTCGAAGTCGCGGAGCGGGAACGCTGTCGCGCCGCTGGTGGCGGGCCCGGCCGGGTGGCCTTCGGGGTGCCGTGTCCCGGCCGGGCCGTCGCCGTCAAGGAATGCCTGAACGGTCTGCCAGGCCTGCGCGGCCGGGACCGGCGGCTCGCGGTACGGCATGGCATCAGCGACCCGCAAACCGGACAGGGCCGCGGTAGTCAGCGTCTGGCGCGCCTCGGCCCGCGACGCACCGACCATGATCAGCCCGATCAGCCCGATCCAGATGCCGCTGGTGTACCCAAGCGAGATCGCAGCCAGTCCGGCCGCCACCAGGACGACCCCGGTGACCTGCCCGAATCGGGCCGCCACCAGGCCGGCCCTGGTGGGGTCGCCCGAGCGCGCCCACGCCAGCGCTCGCACGACCCGCCCGCCGTCCAGGCCCGCCCCGGGCAGAAGATTGAAGATGACCAGGAGGCCGTTGATCCAGGCCACCGCGACGAGCACGGTCACCGGCAGTGCGCCCGCGCCGAGCGCGGACAGGCCGAGCGCGGCGGCCGCGCTGACCGCACCCGCCGCAAGGCTGGCGGCCGGGCCCGCGGCGGCGGTGCGCCATGCTCCGCGTGGCGTCGCCAGGTCATGCCGTCCGTGCGTGACGCCACCGAAGAAGCCGACCAGAACCTCAGCGACGTTGACTCCGTAGCGACGCGCCACGAGGGCGTGCGCAAGTTCGTGTCCGGCCAGGCTGGCGAGGAGCAGGACGACCAGGCCGGCCGTTGCGGCCAGGTAGCCGCCGACCGGCCAGCCCGGTGCCGTGGCTGGCAGGGTCAGCGCTCCCACCGCAGCGGCCAGCGTGGCCAGCACATACCCGCCCCCGGTGAGCTTTATGGTGACCCCGGCGACGCGCACCCCGCCTGCGCGGCCGCCGGGGCCCTGCCGGCCGCCCGAGTCTCCGTGGTCCCCTGAACCGGAGCCTCCGTCGTGCCCTGAGCCGGAGCGGCCGCTGGCGGGCGCGGTGTCCGGCTGGTGCGTCGTGGTCACGGCTCTCTCCTTCGGCTGCTTCGGCGGCGCGATCGTGGCGGTCGGCGTTACCCCTGCTAATTATCGCTTGCCGGGTTCACCAGGTCAGTGTGCCGGGTCGGCTAAGATCATGCCTCAGAAGTTGCCGGGCACCGGCAATCATTGGCCATGAAAGCCCCCGGAAGGACCGTATTTGGTGACCGCGGAGCCACCGTCGGCGCCGCCCGATCCGGCCGCGATCACCCATGCGGCGAGCCGGGAGGCGGGCGGGATTCCCCCCGAACTGCTCGCGGACTACCTGCCGGCCGTGCTGGACGCGGCCAGCACGGGGCGGCGGCTGAGTGCCGTGGAACTGGCTGGCTACGGCAGGTCCGGGGAGCGTGCCGCGGAGACCGGTGTCGCCCTGCGCGGCCTGGTCGACCTCTTCCTGTCGGCAACCTGGCGGCTGTGGCGGGAACTGCCTGATCCCGGCGGATCGGTCGCCCTGCGCGCCGCGGGGCTGGCCGTGCTGCGGGCAGCGGACGACGCCGTCGCCGCCGCCGCCGAGGGCTTCGAGCGGGCGCACCTGTCGATCGCCCGCCGCGAGGAGGCCGAGCGGCTGGAGTTCTTCGATGACCTTCTCTCCGGCCGGGCTGGCCTGCCGGATCTGGTGGCCCGCGGGGAGCGGCTCGGGTTGCGCCTGGCCGGGCCGCATCAGGTGGTACTGGCTGGCTATGCCCCCGGAACTGACCCCGCCAGGCCGCTCGGCCTGGAGATCGACCGGCTGGTCGGCGACGCCGCCGCACCGTCACCATGGCTGACGGTGACCCGGGGCGGGCGGCTGGTCGTGGTCACCGGCGTAACTGACGGTGGTGAGGCCCGGCGGATCGCGGCCGCGCTGGCCCGGGCGCTGCGCCACGGACACCGGCCCCAGGCCGGCCTGGGCGGGCCGCGACCCTGGCGGGTCGCGCTCGGCCGGACCTACCCGGGGCCCAGCGGCGTGCTGCGCTCCTATGACGAGGCGAGTGACGCGCTCGACGTGGCGCAGCGGCTCGCCCTGCCCGATCCGGTGGTGGACGCCGCGGACCTGCTGGTGTACCAGGTGCTGCTGCGGGACCGGGCCGCCATGACCGACCTGGTGGGCGCGCTGCTCACGCCGCTGACGGGCGCCCGGGGCGGGCCCGGCCCGCTGCTGGCGACCCTGGAGGCGTACTACGCATGCGGTGGCGTCGCGGCCCAGGCGGCCAGGCGGCTGCACCTGTCGGTGCGCGCGGTCACCTACCGGCTGGCCCGGATCAAGGAGCTGACCGGCAGCGACCCCAGCGACCCGGCCCAGGCGCTCGCCCTCCAGGTGGCGGTGATCGGAGCGAGGCTGCTGGACTGGCCCAGCGAGCCCCTGGACACGCCTTAGTGGCCGCCGGTGCCGTGCAGCGCGTCGATGTCGGCCTTCAGGGCGGCGATGTCCAGGTTGGTGGCGCGGGCATCCTCATCGGTGATGATGACCCACGCCTCGTCCAGGCATGCCGCAGTCCACGCGTGGGTGGACTTCTGCAGTGCTCCCCAGGTCACCCAGGTGTCGAACTGGCTGCCATCGGCCGCCACTTTCACGATGCAGTGCCCTGAGTTCGGGTCAGACTGCTCGCCGCCCGCCACCGTCCATGGCTCGTGCTCCTGGAAGAGCTGATCGGCGTCGTCGGTCAGGTTCACTCCGACGTACGCGCCGTGGAACGCTGCCATAGCGGAGTCAACCGCGGCCGGGTTCGTGTGGTCGACGGGAGCGAACGCGAGGATCTTTCCCGCCTGGTACCAGGCCAGGAGCAGGTCGGCGATATTGGCGCCCTCGTCTTTTCCATGGTCGTAAGTCAGGTACTCGGCCACGAGCTCGTTCGAGGTCTCCCACTGCTCTATCTCCTGGCCTGCGGCGGCCTTTGCCATCCGGTTGTGCTGCCGGCCGGCGAAGGTGCAGTCGCCCACGCCGTGCGGATGGGTCGTGCACGACTTGTCGGGACCATTGCCCAGCATGCCCCAGTCGGTGATACCGCCGGACACGTCGACCGGGTAGACCGGCACCGGGAGCGGCGCCGTCAGGTAGTCGGACAGGTACTGGATGGCGAACCGCTCGGCGGGCGGCTTGACGGGCAGGCGGCCACGCAGGCCAGAAATGCGGACGTCGGGCATAGGAGGTTCCCTCGTTTCGATCCTCGCCGCTGAATCTGCCGTTCAGCGAGCGTCCCCGTGTCTGAAGAGGCCCATCCTGGCAGAGGTTTGAGAGGGATTCCACCGGAAGATTCCGGTCATTTCTGGCATACCTGCGCTAAGCGCGGGTGCCATTGTCCTTGCCGGCCCGGGCTACGCGGCCTGCCCGGTCTGCCCGCTATGGCCCCCGCTGCTGCGGCCCGGTGACCGGGCCGGCTCAGCCGCCGCCCGGCTGTCCCTCGTGCTGATGCTCGTGGCCGTGCTCCTCGTGCTCCGCGATGCTGGCGCGGACCTCATCCATGTCCAGCTCGCGGGCCTTGGCGATCAGCTCCTCCAGGGCCTGCTCAGGCAGCGCTCCGGCCTGTGAGAAGAGGACGACGTTATCGCGGATCACCATCAGCGTCGGAATGGACGAGATGCCGAACTGCATCGCCAGTTCCTGCTGGGCATCGGTGTCCACCTTGCCGAACACCGCGTCGCTGTGCCGCTCGGACACCCGGTCGAAGATCGGGCCGAACATGCGGCAAGGTCCGCACCATGTGGCCCAGAAATCCACCAGGGCCAGGTCAGCGTCGGCGACCACGGACGCGAAATTCTCCGACGTCAGCTCGACCGTCGACATGTCCTGCCTCCCCATTCTCCCGCGCGATCGCGCGGGGCATCTGCCGGGCGTCCGTCCGTGGATACCCACGCGGGTATGCAAACCTGCGGTGGCCCAGGTTGATTCCCGGCCGTCCGGCGTTCCCGGAGCCCTGGGCGCGGCCCCGGCATCAGCCAGCCGGGGGATGCGGCGGCATCCGTTCGGCGGATCCTGTCATCCACCGCAATCCTGGCCAGAAAGGGCTCCCTGGGTGATCCGGCCGGCCCTGCGGCCGGCCAGCGTGGGTCAGGTATCACGCAGGACCGGACTGGGAGGACGGCAGATGGCAGCAGTGATCGACGTGGGCAATGTGCACAAGCAATACGGCGGCCTGGTCGCGGTAGACGATGTGTCGTTCCGCGTGCAGGAGGCTGAGATCTTCGGGATCCTCGGGCCCAATGGCGCGGGCAAGACCACCACGGTCGAGTGCATCGAAGGGCTGCGCACGCCGGACCGCGGCCGGATCCGCGTGCTGGGACTCGACCCGCGCACCGATCGCGCGGAGCTGCACCAGCAGGTCGGGGTCCAGCTCCAGGAGAGCGAGCTGCCGGAGCGGATCAAGGTCGGCGAGGCGCTGGAGCTGTACAGCTCCTTCTACCGCAGGCCGGCCGACTGGGTGGAGCTGTTGCGCACCTTGGGGCTGGACAGCAAGCGGCACACCCAGTACCGGAAGCTGTCCGGCGGCCAGAAGCAGCGGCTGTCCATCGCCCTGGCCTTGGTCGGCCAGCCGCGGATAGCCATCCTCGACGAGCTCACCACCGGCCTTGACCCGCAGGCACGGCGTGAAGTCTGGGCGCTGATCGAAGGCATCCGAGACCGGGGCGTCACGATCGTGCTGGTCACCCACTTCATGGAGGAGGCCGAGCGGCTGTGTGACCGGGTCGCCGTCTTCGACTCCGGCCGGGTGGTGGCCATCGACAGCCCCGCGGCGCTGGCCGCGGCGGTCGGCACCGAGCAGCGGATCCGGTTCCGGCCATCCCGGCCGCTCGACGACGAACTGCTGACCAGCCTGACGGAAGTCATCGGCGTCACCCACCGGGGCGGTGTCGTGCTGGTGACCGGCACCGGTGAGGTCGTGAACGCGGTCACGTCGGTGCTCGCGCGCAACGGGATCGTGGCCGGGCAGCTCCGGGTCGAGCAGGCCAGTCTTGAGGACGCGTTCGTCGCGCTGGTCGGGCACGGGCATGTCTCAGCAGAGCAGGAAGGAGAACGGTGATGTCGGTGACCACCGGTACCGTGCCGGGCCGTGCCTCAGCGCCGAGGTCGGCGCTGGCCAGGCTCGCCATCGTGGAAGCCAGGCTGTTCCTGCGGGAGCGGGTCGGCGTGATCTGGGGGATCGGGTTTCCCCTGGTGCTGCTCATCATTTTCGGCAACATCCCGTCGTTCCGCCAGCCAAGCCCAGACCTGGGCGGCCTGACCTACCTGGACGCGTACGTGCCCATCCTGATCGCCTTCGTGATGGCCATGCTCTCGGTCAACGCGATGCCCGCGGTCCTGGCCGGGTACCGCGAGCGCGGCGTGCTGCGGCGGCTCGCGACGACCCCGGTCGGGCCGTCCCGGGTGCTCGCCGCCCAGCTGGTGGTGAACCTGGCCGTGACGCTGACCACGCTGATCGCGATGCTGGCGGTGGCGCGGCTCGCTTTCGGGGTGGTGCTGCCCCGGCAGCCCGGCGGATTCGTGCTGGCCGCCGCGCTCGCCGCGGCGGCGCTGCTGGCCCTCGGGCTGTTCCTGGCCGCTGTGGCGCGGAGTGGGCGCGCGGCGAATGCCTTCGGCGCCATCCTGTTCTTCCCGATGATGTTCTTCGCCGGCCTCTGGCTGCCGCGTGCCGCCATGCCGTCCCTGCTCCGCGATATCAGCGACTTCACCCCGCTCGGCGCGGCCGTGCAGGCGCTGCAGGACTCGGCCCAGGGACACTGGCCGCCGCTGCTCTACCTGGCTGTCATGGCCTGCTACGCGCTGGTGTTCGGGGTGGCCGCGGCTAGATTGTTTCGTTGGGAATAGTGGACGGGAGAGGCGGCCATGAACCTGCCGGAGCCGGACAGCCGGCTGGAGGCGTGGGAACGCTGGGAGCAGCCAGTCCTGGCGGCCCTGCCGTACCTGATGCTGGCGGTCGCGGTGATCATTTCGCTGATCGTCCACACCGGGCCCTGGACGCTGCTCGACCTGGCGGTGATCGGGCTGGCCGGGCTGGCCGCAGGGCTGCTGACGCTGTTCACGCTGTGGCCGCCGGTGCGGGACCGGCCGCCGCTGCTGGCGGTTTACTTCATCGCCCTCATCGCGGTCATGGCTGCCCTGGTCGTCACGGATCCGTGGTTCGGCTTCTTCACCTTCACCGGCTACTTCTACGCCTATTACCTGCCCAACGGAAAATGGCGGCTGCTCGCGGTCGCCGCTGTCGCGGTGGTAACCGGGACATCGCAGAACGGCGGGCTACCCCGCGGCAGCGCTGGCGCGATCGCCATCTGGGTGGTCATCGTCATGGTCAACATGGTGGTAGCGGGCGCCCTCACCTGGTTCGGCTGGGTCAGCAGCGAGCAGAATGACAGACGCGCGCGGCTGGTGACCGAGCTCAGCGAGGCCAACCGGAAGCTCACCGCGTCGCTGGAGGAGAACGCGGGGCTGCACGCCCAGTTGCTCGCGCAGGCCAGGGAGGCCGGCGTGCTGGACGAGCGGCAGCGGATGGCCCGCGAGATCCACGACACGCTGGCGCAGGGACTGACCGGGATCATCACCCAGCTGGAAGCGGCCGGCCAGGCTGGGACGCCGGCCCAGCAATGGCGGCACCACTTCGACTCCGCGATCCGGCTGGCCCGGGAAAGCCTGTCCGAGGCCCGCCGGTCGGTGCACGCGCTGCAGCCGGAGCCGCTGGAGATGGCCCGGCTGCCCGATGCCCTGGCTGAGGTCGCGGAGCGCTGGTCGGCCCGCAGCGGCGTCGCCACGCAGGTCACCACCACGGGGAGGGTCCGGCCGATGCGCCCGGAGATCGAGGTCGCACTGCTGCGGACCACCCAGGAGGCGCTGGCCAACGTGGCTAAGCACGCTCGCGCGAGCCGGGTCGGGCTCACCTTGTCCTACATGGACGATGAAGTCGCTCTCGACATCCGCGACGACGGTGTCGGGTTCGAGCTGCCCGGCCAGGGCGCTGGCGCGAACGGCGGTACGCCCGGCCGGGAACGCGCTGTGCCGGGCCAGGGTCCGGTCGCCGGGGAGCGTCGGCGGGGACCTGGCCCCGTCGGGCGCAGGCTGCTGGACGGGGGCCCCGGGCCGGGTGGGCCCGGGCGGCCGCACGGTGAGGGGTTCGGGCTTACCGCCATGCGCCAGCGGGTCGAGGGCCTGGCTGGGACGCTTGAGATCGAGTCGGAGATCGGCACCGGCACAGCGATCTCCGCGAGCGTGCCAGCGATCCCGGCCGGAGTTGGCGCGTGAGCCCGCCCCGGCGGCCGGTCCAGCCGGGTCCGCTGCAGAAGGCTGCGGGCCGGCCGGCGGAGGCGGCCGGCGCCCCGGGCCCGATCCGGCTGCTGATAGTCGATGACCACCCAGTGGTCCGCGACGGGCTGAGCGGGATGTTCCGCGGGGATCCGGATTTCGAGGTGCTCGGCGAAGCCGCGGATGGTGCCGAGGCGGTCGCCAAGGCCCGCGCCCTCCAGCCCGATGTGATCCTGATGGACCTGCGGATGCCGCGGATGGACGGGGTGAGCGCCATCGCCGAGCTGGCCAGGCGGGGCGTGCCAGCCCGGGTGCTCGTGCTCACCACCTACGATTCCGACAGTGACGTGGTTCCGGCGATCGAGGCTGGTGCCACCGGCTACCTGCTGAAGGACTCCCCGCGCGGGGAGCTGCTGCGGGCCGTCCGGGCCGCCGCTCGCGGCGAAGCCGTGCTCTCCCCGGCCGTGGCGACCCGGCTGCTCGGCCAGGTTCGCGGCCCGGCCCAGGCGCCGCTCAGCCAGCGCGAGCTCGAGGTGCTGGAGATAATCGCCCGCGGCGCCACCAATCGTGAGACGGCGGCCAAGCTGTTCATCAGTGAGGCCACCGTCAAGACGCACCTGCTGCACAGCTACGCGAAGCTCGGGGTGAGCGATCGCGCGGCCGCCGTCGCCGAGGCCTTCCGCCGCGGCCTGCTGACCCCGCAGAGCCCCTGACCCGCAGAGCCCCTGACCCGCGGCCTCGGTGGCGGGCTGCCCTCGCTGAGGGAGGCGGGCATCCCGATCGGCTGAACCCGGCGGGACGGGGGCACGTTGGTGTCGTTATGCGGAGAATGCAGCAGCGACGCTGGGCGCGGTAGGCCGTGCGGTTACTGCAACTGGCTGGTTACCTCCTGTGGATCCCGGGTGGCTTCGCCATCACGGCGGCATCGATCCTGGCTCTGGTGAGTTTCCGGCTGCGGCATCGCGGCCAGGCGGCCGAGGCGTGGCCGCGCCGCACCTGCGGGCAGGTGCACGCCGGGTCCGGGCCGCTCCACCTGCATGGCGCCAGCGCTCCCGGGCCGGCTGGGCTGCTCCGTGGCTGCCTGTCCCAGGCCGACTGCGTCTGGTACCGCGAGCAGGTCTTCCGCCGGTACTGGGTGACCCGGATGCGTCTCACCGGTGAGGGCTGGGAGGAGGTCACGGAGCAGGTCCAGGAGCTGATCTGGGAGTGGGACTCCGGTCCGTTCGCGCTCCGGGATGAGACTGGCCGCGTCCTGATTGCCCCGGCGCTGCTGGGCCGCACGCTCAACGCGTACGGGCATCCCAAGGACCGGGTTGTCGATGAGGTCCGCGATGCGGGCGGTGCGGTGTGGCCGTACCAGAGCGGGGAACTCGGCGCCCTCCGCGCGCATGGACTGCTCCCGGACGGGCTGCTGGACGGCTTCGCCCAGCCCGATGCCCGCACATTCGGCTACCGCGTGCAGGAGGAGATCCTCCGCCCGGATATGCCGTTCCGGGTCTTCGCCGTGCCCGCCGACCTGGACGGCGAACCCATCATGGCGACGCCGTTCCAGGATATCTGGGCGATCTCCGCGGAGCCCATGCCGGCCGTGCTGGCCGGTGGCGGAAAGCGCGGGATGGCCTGGGCGGTCTGGATGGGCCTGGCCGGCCTCGCGTGCTTCGCCGTATCGGCGCTGTTCCTGCTGCCCGGCGGCCAGGTCCCCGGCTGACCCAGCGCAGCGGGCCGTTTCCGCCGCTCTCCGGGCCCCACCTCGGGCAGCTACCCGGGAGCCGCCGCGCAGACCACCGTGAGCGGCGCCGCTGACCAGGGCGCGGACCCCAACAAGCTGGTTGCCATCACCGGCCGCCTCGCCGCCGCCGCCCCGGCCGCCACGGAGAGCTTCCGGACCATCCGGGCCGCCGGGTCCGGCGAGGCACTGCGCGGTGTCTCGTTCACACCCGGGACCGAGGCCACCGGCCACTGACGGCCACCGGCCACCGGGGGTCAGCCGGCTGCCCGTGAAGTCAGCTGGCCGCCTTGAAGGCCGCGATGGCCGATGCCCAGTACATCGCGGTCGGGAAGGCGGCGGAGAACGCCTGGGCGGACGGTGAGCTGAGCACCTTGGAGCCGGTCACCAGGCTGGCCACCGAGGCGCCGGTGGTCTGCTGCGGCTGGGTGGTGAAACCGGCGGCATTGACCGTCATCGCCTCAGCATTTCCGTGACCGGCGACGAAGCCCACCAGGAGCTCGTTCGCGGCCGCCGGGGTCACCGGGCCGGAGCTGGCTGACGTGCTGGTGTTCGACGTTCCCGCGGAAACGTCCAGCGGGCTGGTCGTGGCCACGCCGGCGAATTCCTGGACCTCGACGGCGGTGTTCGTCACGGTCCCCAGGTGCACGGTCACCGCCGTGGTGGAGTGCGCGTTGGGTGAGTACCACATCTCGCCGTCGGAGTTGTGGCCGGAAACACTGACGGCGCGGATCCGGGTCCAGGTGTTGCCCGCGGTGTCGGTGACCGAGGTGATGTTGTTGGTGGCGCCGGTGTAGACGCTGGCGGACAGCACCAGCAGGTCGCCTGGGGTGCTGGCCTGCGGCAGGGTGACCGTGGCGGTGGTTGAGCCCGCTGCCTGCACGAGCGTCGGGGCGGTCGACCCGGACGGGGTGGTCACGGTGGCCGGCGTGCTGGCCGGGGACACGTTGCCGGCGCCGTCGCGGGCGTCCACGGTGTAGGTGTAGCTGGTGCTCGGGCTGACTGAGCCGTCAACGTAACTGAGGGTGCTGCCGGAGACGGTGCCGATGGTGGCCCCGTTGCGGACGATGTCGTATCCGGTGACGCCGCTGGCGTCGGTGGACGCGGCCCAGGAGAGGTTGACCGAGGTGGCCGAGGCGGCGGTGGCGGTCAGGTTCGCCGGGGCTGACGGCGGGGTGGTGTCGACCGTCCAGCTGGTGGTGGCCGGGGTCGGGTCGGTGGTCCCGCCGGCCGTGGCCGCGACGCTGAAGGTGTGCGCGCCATCGGCCAGGCCGGAGTAGCTGGCCGGGCTGGTGCAGGCCGTGGCGGCCGCCCCGTCCAGGCTGCAGGCGAAGGTCGCGCCCGAGGCGGTGGAGTGGAAGGTGAAGGCCGCGGTGGTGGCGCTGGTCAGCGGGCTCGGGCTGGTGTCGATCACGGTGTCGACGCCCTGGGCGTAGGTGTAGGTCTGGACGTCGAAGGTGTGC
>CAYPQM010000084.1:0-29803 GCA_964412845.1 uncultured Streptosporangiaceae bacterium | reverse complement strand
CTGCTCCAGGCCTGGACAGCTGCGCTGCCGGCCGCATCAGCGCCCGGCGGAGTTATCAGCCAGTGGGGCGACGTAAGGCCTGCTCTCCCGCCAGGCCGTGACCTGCTCCGGGCGGCCGAACGTGGTCAGGTAATCCTCGACGCCGGCCCGGACCAGGTCCCACAGCAGCGCGGGCTCATGGCCGGTGCCTTCGAGGTCGGCGAACGGGGCTAGCGGCCGCACCACGGTGTCCAGGCTGGGGTAGCAGAAGACCGCCGTCGACCGGCGGGTCACCGTGCCGCCCGCGACCACGCGGTGCCGGGCCGGGCGCAGCCGGCCGCTGGTCCACCGGGCGAGCAGCGCACCGGAGAAGGCCTGGAGGGCGCCGGGGATGACCGGGACCGGCCGCCAGGCGCCGTCGGGCAGCTGCACCTGGAGCCCTTCGTAATCGCCTTCCTGGCTGAGCACGGTCACCGCCGAATCGTCCGCGTGCTCGAGGAGCAGCAGCTTGTCCTCGTCGGGAGCGTCCGGATAGGACCAGGTGGGGTAGTTGTTGACGGTGAGCCGCAGGTACGGGAGCGAGCTGCGCGGGAATGTGTCATCCGGGACATCCAGCGCCCGGGCGTAGAGCGTGAGCACACGCTCGGCCACCATCCGGCAGGCGTCGATATAGCGGAAGGTGATATCCCGCATCGCGGGATCATCCGGTGGCCAGACATTCGCGTGTGCGTACAGGCCGAGATAGTCCGCGGGCACTCCGGCCGCCCGGGCGTCATCGGCATTGTCGAACTGGCCCACGGTGAAGCGTTCCAGTTCCAGCCGGCCGAAGTCGTCCGGCCATTGCCGCCAGCCGCGGTAGGGATGCCCGGTCGGGCTGGCCAGCGCCGTCTTGTCGGCCCGGGGCAGGCTGAGCAGGCGGGCTGCGTGGCGGCTGAAGTCCCGGATGAGGCCGAGATCCACGCCGTGCCCGACGATCTGGATGATGCCGATCTGCTCGGCCGCGACGCGGACCTCATCGAGCAGGTCGCGTGGCGGGTTGTCACCCAGGGCGATGTCAAGGTCCACCACGGGTATCTGCGTCATGAGTGCCCTCCTCAGGGTGCCGAGGCCAGCCGGCTCAGCTCGCTGGCCAGCGCCGCGGGCTGGTCGGCCACCAGGTCCTGCGCGGCGCCCGGAATGGTTATCACCGTGACACCGGGCCCGCGCTGCTCCAGTTCGAGCAGGTCAGCGGCGGTGATACGGCCGGAATGCTCGGCCCGGATCAGGAATGCCGGGTTCGCCAATCCCGCCAGTTCCTCCCAGAGGGACACGTCGTCGGCGTGCGGATCCGCGACGCCGGTACCGGCCTGCTGGCCGCGGGAGGCAGTGCCGGGCAGCGTGTCGATCAAGGCCAGCCGGCGCAGGAACGTCGGCCGCGGGGTGGTGATCAGGGCCAGCGCCGCCCGGCCGCCCAGCCCGCTGCCCGCGACCAGCGTGGCCCGCGGCGCGAGCGAGCGGATGGCTTCGGCGATCGGGTCCGCGAGCGTGCGCGGCCCGGTGCGGATGCTGCGGCGGCTGTCGGAGCGGCCGTGGCCGGGCAGGTCAATCGCGGCCGACGGACGGCCGAGCCGCAATGCGACCTCGTCCCAGGCCCGGGCGGTACGGCCGGCCTCGTGCAGGAAGACGACCTCCGGCGGTCCTGATCCCCAGAGCACGGCACTGACCCGGCCGCCAGTAGGCACGCTGACCCAGTTTCGGCGAACCTCGGGAATCCCGTCCTGGCCGATGCCGGCCTGAGCTGCCGACTCGGCGATAAGCGCGAACTCGTCCTCGAGCGCCGCGAATGATCCAGACACTTATCACCGCCCCGGCCAGGATACCCAGGGAGCCCGGGGTGGTCAGGGCCGGAGTGCTTCGGCTATGTCGAGCCACGCGGTGACCCGCGAAGAGGTCCAATGCCGGATGCACCAGTCCACCAGCCGCAGGCTCATGTGCGCCCAGCAGGCCCGGATCACGTCGTCAGGCGCGGCGTCGCGCATCAGCTCAGCAAGCCACCGGCCCAGGTCCGGGGCTCGGTGGGCGAGATCGAACCGGAGGGTGACCAGGTCGAGATAACCGTTGCTGCGGCCGGCGCCATCCCAGTCGACGACGCCGGTGACCACGCCCGCCGCGACAAACAGGACGTTCTCCGGGTGGAAAACGAAGTGCACGAGGTCATCACCAGCGAGATGCTCCGGGACCGCGGCACCGATCTCCTCGACCACCGCCAGCAGCCGGGCCGTCCGCCGGTCATACCGGGCCAGCGGCTCGTGCAGGCAGAAGCCGGGGCCATCCGTGCGCAGGTACAGCGATGGAGCCGGCTGGTCCTCGCGGCCGGCCAGGATGCCGCGGCATCGCCGGTGCATCTCGAGCATCGAATCGAGGACGCGGCGGGTGATGACGGCCGGCGCAGAGCCGGGCAGCAGCTCCTGGACGACCACCAGCGCGGCCGGCAGTTCCGCCACCAGCTCGTAGCGCGGGGCGGGAACTCCGGCGGCCCGGCCGGCCGCCAGCAACGATTCGGTCCGCCGCACCGCGGCCTCGCTGCCCGGCGGCGCCGCGGTGAGCACCGACCGGTGCCCGCCGGGCCACCGGACGTAAGCGGCGCCGACCTGGCCGCCGGGGCACGGGCCCTCGTCGGCCAGCCGGACGCCGGTGATCTCCGCGAGCTGGCGCAGCACCAGGGCAGCATCCAGCCGGGCGGACCGCGGGAACTGCTGCGGCGGTGGCCCCTCCGTCATGGCTCCGCACCCTAGCTGTCCTGGCTCCGCATCCTGGCTGTCCTGGCTCCGCATCCCGGTGGTCCTGGCTCCGCGTCCTGGTGGTCATGGTCCGGGTGCCAGGATGGCTGAGGTGACTCAGCCTCCGGGTGGGACCAGCTCGCATACCGCCGGGTCGGCTGCGGACGCCGGTGCCTTCGTCCGGGACCGGTCAACCGTGTTGTCCTATGCCGCCATCGGCGGCTATGCCTTCTGGCTGTACGCCTTCGGGCCTGCCCTGGCCCTGCTCCGCGCCGAGCTGCACTTTTCCTATGCCATGGTCGGCGTGTACTCGGCGGTCTGGGCGGCCGGAGCGGCGGTGGTCGGGGTGAGCTTCACGTGGGCCAGCCGGGCCTTCGGGCGGCGCGCGGTGTTGTGGTGGTCCGCCCTCGGCGCCGTCGGTGGCGCCGCGCTGTTTGCCATAGCCCATTCCGTGGCGCTGACCCTGGCGGGCGCGGCCGTCCTGGGCCTGGCCGGCATCATGGTCTTGACCGCGGCCCAGTCGGTGCTGTCGGACCGGCACGGCCCGCGGCGGGACCGGGCCCTGGTGGAGGCTAACATCGGGGCAGCGGCCTGCGCCGTGGCGGCCCCGCTGACCCTCGGGTTGCTGCAGGGAACCCCCGCCACCTGGCGGGCCGGCATGACCTTGCCGGCCGTGGTTTTCGCCGTGCTGTTCCTGGTCTACCGGCGCCAGCCGCTGGCTGCTCCCGCCGCCGGGCCGGTCACCGGGCGGCGCCCCGCGGGCCTGCCGCTGGCGTGCTGGCTGCTGGCCCTGCTGGTGGCGATGGGGATCGCGATCGAGTTCTGCATCGTGTACTTCGGTGCCGAGTTGCTGACCGCCACGTCCGGGCTGTCCACCGCTGCGGCGGCCACGGCGATGGCGGTGTTTTACACCGGCATCCTCGCCGGCCGCACCGGAGCCGGTGTGCTGATGCGCCGGCCCCGGCACACCGCCGGGCTGCTCTGGGCCTCCCTGGCCATGACCACCGCCGGGTTCACCGCCTTCTGGCTCTCCAGCCACGCCGTCGCCTTGGCCGGGCTCTTTGCCGCCGGTCTCGGCGTGGCCAACCTGTTCCCGCTGGCACTGTCGCTGACCCTGGCCGCCGCACCGGGGCACACCGACGCCGCCAACGCCCGCACCCAGTTGCTCGGCGGCCTCACCGTCATCGTGGCCCCATTCCTGCTCGGCAGCGTGGCCGACCATGTCGGGCTGCTCGCCGCTTTCAGCGTGGTGCCGCTTCTCATCGCCCTCTCCGGCCTGCTCCTGCTGGCCGCGCAGGCGGCACGGCACCGGGGCGGCGGCCGCCGGTAAGAACCACCAGCCGGCCCGACCGCCGCAGGCCCGGCGCTGCCGATGCCGATGCCATCAGGCTGATCTAACGCGCCCGCGGGCGGCCGGATGATACTGGCCACCGAGCGTGGGCGATGAGTTTCGGCTGGCCGTTCTGTCATACCTGGTGGATACCTTTGGGGCGGTGCCGGCTGCCAGTGCGCCGCCCGCCGGAGCGGTTATCGGTTCGCTGGGCCGGCCGCTCTGCCGGTAGGTTCGTGGGCGCGGAGGTTGATGGGCTGTCGTCCTGATCAGGAGGATGTGGTGACAGAGATGAGCGCGGCTCCCGCGATTCTCGTGGAGGGCTTGACCAAGTCGTTCGGCGAGGTGCACGCGCTGCGCGGCATCGACCTGGCGGTGCCCCGCGGGACGGTGCTCGGGGTGCTGGGCCCGAACGGCGCGGGGAAGACGACCGCCGTGCGCATCCTGACGACCTTGCTGCGGCCGGACGCGGGGCGGGCCCTGGTCGAGGGCCGCGACGTCGTGCGGGAGGCCGCCGCGGTCCGTCGCTCGATCGGCCTGTCCGGGCAGTCGGCCGCCATTCAGGAGGAGCTCACCGGCCGGGAAAACCTGGAGATCGTCGGGCGCCTCTATCACTTGAGCTGGCCGCACGCCCGGAGCCGCGCCACCGAGCTGCTGGCGCAGTTCGACCTGCTCGATGCCGCCGACCGGCCGGCCAAGACCTTCTCCGGCGGCATGCAGCGCCGCCTGGACCTGGCCGCGAGCCTGGTCGGCAAGCCGCAGGTGCTGTTCCTCGACGAGCCGACTACCGGCCTGGACCCGCGGTCGAGACTGGGCATGTGGGACATCATCCGGTCGCTGGTGGCCGGCGGAACCACGCTGCTTCTCACCACTCAGTACCTCGATGAGGCCGACGAACTGGCTGACGAGATCGTGGTCATCGACCAGGGCCTGGTCATCGCGGCCGGCACGGCTGAGGAGCTGAAAGGCCGGGTCGGCGGCGACGTGGTCGAGTTCACCGTGCCCGATCGCCGCCGGGTCACCGACGCCGTCACGGCGATCGCCAAGCTCGGCGAGGGCGAGCCGCATTTCGACGCCGGAACCGGGGTGGTCAGCGTTGGTGTCGGGGGCCGCGGTTCCGAGGCGCTGATCGAGGCGGTACGGGCCCTGGACGCGGCGGGCGTCGAGACCCACGGTCTCGCACTGCGCCGGCCTTCCCTCGACGACGTGTTTCTCGCCCTGACCGGGCACGCCGCCGAGGACGCGGAACCACCGGGCAAACGCCGCCGTGGCCGCCGGAAAGCCAGCCAGGACAGCTCGAGGGAGGCGTCATGACCGCGATCGCCGCGCAGCCTGGGGCCCGGCCGGGGCCGCCGGGCCTGCTGATCAGGGCGCGCTGGGCGGTGAGCGACACGCTCACCATCACCCGGCGCAACCTGCTGGTCTGGATGCGAGTGCCGGCCTACATCGTGTTCACCGTGATCCAGCCGGTGATGTTCGTGCTGATGTTCCGCTACGTCTTCGGCGGGGCGATCGCGGTGCAGGGGGTACGGGGCGGTTACGTCAGCTTCCTGATGCCGGGGATCATCGGGCAGACTGCTGCGTTCGCGTCGTTCGGCACGGCCATCGCGCTGGCACAGGAGCTGCAGAAGGGCGTGATCGACCGGCTGCGGTCGATGCCGATGGCCCGCTCGGCAGTGCTGGCCGGACGCCTGCTGGCCGATACCGCCCGGATGCTGGTGACCATCCTGATCGTCCTCGCGGTGGGTTACGCGGTCGGCTTCCGGTTCCAGAACGGCGTTGTCCCGGCCGTGGCCATGGTCGTGCTCGCCACCATGTTCGGGCTGGCGATCTGCTGCATCGCCGCCTATACCGGGCTGGCCATCGGGGATGAGGAGTCCGTGCAGGCGTTCGGGCTGATCTGGCTGTTCCCGATCACGTTCCTCAGCTCGGCGTTCGTGCCGATCTCGACGATGCCCGGCTGGCTGCAGGCGTTCGCCAACAACCAGCCGGTCACCTACGTCATCAACGCGATGCGCGCGCTGGCGCTCGGCCAGCCGATCGAGGCGAACCTGTTGAAGAGCATCGCGTCGCTGGCCGCGATCTTCATCGTCTTCGCGCCGCTGGCTGTCCGGGCCTACAAGCGGGCCAGCTGACGCGGTGGGCCTGATCCGGTGGCCGGATTAACGCGGCCGGCCCGCGGCCGGGTTACCGCAGCGGATCAGCCGGAGTCCGTCGGCCGGTGCCAGGCACCGCGTACCCGGTGTAGTTCTCGGCGAGCGATGTCGCCGCCGCGCGGGAGGTGGTGACATAGCGGAGCTGGGTTAGCTGGATCTGCGCCTCCATGGCGTCCGCCCCTGGTGTGGCGTGCAGCATGGAGGTCATCCACCAGGAGAAATGCGTGGACCGCCAGACCCGGTCCAGGCAGGTGGCGGAGTAGGCGTCGGCCGGCCCGGGGTCTCCATGCAGCAGCGCGTCGAGAGCACCAGCCATCACGGCCACGTCGGCGAGGGCCAGGTTAAGCCCCTTGGCGCCGGTCGGCGGAACGATGTGCGCGGCGTCCCCGGCCAGGAACAGCCGGCCGAACTGCATCGGCGCGGTGACGAAGCTGCGCATGGGCAGCACCGCCTTCTCCAGGATGGGGCCTTCCTTCAGGCTCCACCCCGGCAGCGTGAACCGCTCGTGCAGCTCACCCCAGATCCGGTCATCCGGCCACGCCGCGATGTCCTCGTCCGCGGCGACCTGCAGGTAGAGCCGGCTTACCTCCGGGCTGCGCAGGCTGTGCAGGGCGAAGCCGTGGCGGTGGTGGGCGTAGATCAGCTCATCGGTCGAGGGCGGCACGTCGGCCAGGATGCCGAGCCAGGCATACGGGTAGGTGCGTTCCCAGGTGGTCAGCAGGCCTTCGGGGATAGCAGGCCGGCAGATGCCGTGGAAGCCGTCGCAGCCGGCGATCGCATCGCAGATGACCTCGTGCCTGACGCCGTCCGCGCTGGTGTAACGGATGACCGGCTGGTCGGTGCCGAGGCGGTCCACTTCCGTGTCGGTGACCTCGAAATGGAGGGAGCCGCCGGCCGAAATCCGTGCGGCTATCAGGTCTTTGACCACCTCGGTCTGGGCGTAGACGGTCACGGTGCGGCCGCCGGTCAGGTCGCGGAAGTTGAGATGGTGACGCTGCCCCGCGAACTGCAGGTAGATGCCGCCGTGCTCAAGCCCCTGCCGGTCCAGCCGGCCGGCCAGCCCGGCCTCGCGCAGCAAGGCCACGCTGCCGTCCTCGAGCACCCCGGCCCGTTGCCTCGCCTCGCAGTAGGCCCGGCTGCGGACCTCGATGACCACCGAGTCGATGCCGCGCAGCGCGAGCAGATGCGAGAGGAGCAGCCCGGCCGGGCCGGCCCCGACAATGCCTACCTGGGTGCGCATGTCCGTTGCGTGCGGGCTAGAAGGGATAGGGTGCGATCTCGCCCCGGATGGTAACCCAGCGGGTATCGGTGAACGCGTCGACGTTGGCGGTACCGCCGAACCGGGCGCCCGTCCCCGACGCGAAAAGGCCGCCGAACGGGGTGTTCGGCGAGTCGTCCACGGTCTGGTCGTTGATGTGCACGATGCCGGTCGGGATCCGGCGCGCCAGGTCGAGACCGCGCATCACATCGCCGGTCAGGATGCCGAGGGACAGGCCGTATTCGGTGTCCGCGGCCAGCTTCGCGGCCTCGTCCACGGTGGAGAACCGGACGACCGGGGCCACCGGCCCGAAGACCTCGCTGGCGTAGGCGGGCATGGCCGGCTCGACGTCAGCCAGCACGGTGGGCTGGTAGAAGAGCCCTTCGTAGGTGCCGCCGGCGGCGAGCCGGGCGCCCGCGTCCACGCTGCTGGTCACCAGGTCGTGGATCTTGTCACGCTGCCGCTCGTCGATGATCGGGCCCAGCGCGACCTGGCCGGTGGGGTTCCCGACGGGCAGGTGGTTGGCCTTTTCCGCCAGTCGGCTGACGTAGCCGTCGTACACGGACTCATGCACCAGGTGGCGGCCGGTGGTCATGCAGATCTGGCCCTGATGCAGGAACGAGCCCCAGGCGCCGGCCGAGGCGGCCTTGTCCAGATCCGCGTCGTCGAGCACGATCAGCGCCGAGTTGCCGCCGAGTTCCAGGTGGACACGCTTGAGGTGCTGGCCGGCCAGGGCGCCGACCAGGCGGCCGGCCGCGGTAGACCCGGTGAACGAGATGACCCGGACCAGGGGATCAGTAACCAGCGCCGCGCCGACGTCAGCGCCGCCCGGCAGCACATGCAGCAGGCCCTCGGGCAGGCCGGCTTCCTCGAAGACCCGGGCCAGGACCACCCCGCCGCAGACGGCCGTGCGCGGGTCGGGCTTGAGCAGCACGGCGTTGCCCAGGGCCAGCGCGGGAGCGACCGAGCGGATCGCCAGGATCTGCGGGAAGTTGAACGGGGCGATCACGCCGACGACGCCGACCGGTATCCGTTCGGCCCAGCTGATGTGCGGGGACTCGCTGGGCAGCAGGTCACCGTAGGGACGCGAGGGGAGCGTGGCCGCCTCGTAGACCTCTTCGGTCGCCACGTGCGTCTCGAACTGGGCCGCGGGGACGATCTTGCCGCCCTCGCGGATGCTCCAGCCCTCGATCTCCTCGGCGTTGGCCTTCCAGATATCACCGGCCCGGCGCAGGAGCGCGGCCCGCTCGGTGTAAGGCGTCGCGGCCCAGGCGGGCTGGGCGGCGGCCGCGGCCGCGGATGCCGCAGCGATGTCAGCGGGTGATGCGATGCCCACCCGGCCGAGCTCGGCGCCCGTCGCTGGCTCGATAACCGCGGCATCTCCGCCGCTGGCCTGCTGCCAGCCGCCCGAGAAGACCTTCCCGTGCCAGATCGATTCGTCGATGAACGTCACCGGGTACTCCTTGGCTCTCGTGCGCAATACGAACATCAGTTCTGTGGACGAACACGCTGAATCTAGGTTATGCCGTAACGAGTGTCAACGCGGCCCAGCAGCGCCCCGGGCACCCCCCGGCTGGGTGCCAAGGCCGGGCCATTACCGCCGCTACCAGCCTGGACGGCTCATGCTACGCCTGAGGGGTGAATCAGGGCAGGCAGCCCGTCGCAGCTGCCGGAGCGCGCGCTGCGGCCTGGAACTGGGCGGGTGCGTCAGGCCGTCAGGTCCCTGCGACCGGCTCGATGGTGTTATCGGGGACCCAGCCTTCCTGGCCCAGGGAGTTGGCGGCCCAGGTCCATCCGCTGAGTTCGTCGTGATCCAGCACGGTCAGCAGCTCGCCGACATTGGTCCGGAGTTCTGTGGTGTCGTAGGACGCCAGCATCACGGGCGGCTGGGAGCTGGTGTCGATGTGCCGCCCGGGCACCCATCCCGACCCGTCCTCGGCGCTGACCAACACGAAGGCTGGCCAGGTGGTGTCCCGCTCACCGGCCTGCACGCGCTGGCCTGCGGCCACCCGGAGAGGCGGCCGGCCGGGCACCTCATGAGCTTCCACCGCCCGCACCATCGACATCGCGACATCATCCCGGATGTCTGCGCGCGGTGCCAGGTGCGCCGCACGCCCGGCGGGGGCGCCTGGCAGGCTGGCACGGGCTAGTAGCGGCGGATCACGTCGCGGCCGAAGCGGGCCATTTCCTCGCGCTGCGGGGAGAACTGCAATAGCACCAGTCCCACGCCCGCCTGCTCGTAGGCCCGCAGCCGGTCGATGATCTGGTCGGGCGTGCCGATCAGCCCGCTGCGCAGCCCCCGGTTGGAGACGCTGTACTCCTCCACCGAGACGCGTGACTCAAGCTGCGACCCTTCGACGAAGTCCTGGTAGGACGCGTAGGCCTCGGCAGAGGAGCGCACATCCAGGATCCGGTCCAGCTCGGCCTGCGCTTCCGCCTGGGTGTCCCGGCAGATCACATAGCCGGACACGCCGAAGGTCAGCGGGGCCCGGCCGGTGTCCGCCCGCCGGGCGCTCAGGTCGGCGACCTTGGCCGCGATGACCTCGGGGGAGTCCCCGTGCATGACATAGGCATCGGCCTGCTGCGCGATCACCTCCTTGGCCTTGGCTGACTCGCCGCCCATGTAGATGGCCGGGGGCCGGGCGGGCTTGGGCTCCAGCACGGCCCCGGCCAGCTGGTAGAGCGGGCCCTGATGGGTCACCGTGTCCTCGCGCAGCAGCCGGCCGACCACCTCAAGCCATTCCTGGGTGCGCGCGTACCTGGCGTCGTGCACGTCGAACGGCGCCCCGTACTGGGCGGCCTCGTCCTTCCACCAGGACGACACCACGTTGAGCGACAGCCGGCCAGGCGCGATCGTGTCCAGCGTGGACAGCGCCTTGGCGGTCAGCGCCGGTGAATGGTAGTTCGGCCGCACCGCGAGCATGAGCTCAAGCCGCTCGGTGACCGCCGCCAGCGCGGGGGCCAGCGTCCAGCAGTCCAGTGACGGCGCGTGGTGGCCCTTGATGTCGTTGAGGTTCAGCTCGGCGACCAGCGACAGGTCGAACCCGTGCCGCTCGCTCTCGATGGCCAGCTCGCGCAGGTAAGGCCAGGCGATGCTCATGCCCTCGTCCGGCACGTTGCGCAGCCAGCCGCCGAAGATGGGCATCCAGTACCCGAACCTCATCGGGTGCCTCCCTCGGCGAGGAGCCGGCCGAAGAAGCCGGCCACCGCCGGCAGGGCAGGCCGCGGCGCGATCGCCTCGATCCCCGCGTTGTAGTTCGTTGTCGTGTTCACGTCGTAGGTAACCATGCGGCCGTCCACTGTCTCGATGAATTCGAAGCCGGCGATCTCGATCCCCTCCCGATGGGCGAAGTCAACGTAGCGGCCGATGATCGGGTGGTCGAAGGCCGCACGGAGCGTGAACAGGCCGGTGCCCGGGGCTTGGTCCGCCGCGCAGGCATCGGCCGGGCAGAGCTCGAAGCCGCGGGCCGTGTCGGCGCTGATGGCGTAGACGTACTCGCCGCCGACCAGTTCCACCCGGGTGATCACCGGCTCGGCGGCCCGCAGGTACTCCTGCAGCAGCGTGACGCCATCCACCGGGGCCGCGTACCCAGGCGAGGAGACGTACCCGGCGAACTCGTCGTGGCTTCCGAACAGCCGGACGCCGAGGCCCTTGCCGCCCTGGTTGTGCTTGGCGATGAACGGCGCCGGCAGCTTCCTCGCCGCAGCGGCCAGTTCCTGAGTTCCGGCTACGGCGACGGTGCGCGGCACGTCGAAGCCAGCCCGCCGCAAGGCCGTCAGCTGGGCTGCCTTGCTGACTTCCAGCTCGAGAACGTGCCGCCCGTTCACCACCCGGCGGTCGTGCGAATCCAGCCAGCTGAGCAGGGCGCGTGCCTGATCCTTGGCATGCGGGTGGCCCCTGGTGTGGGACGACGCGCTCATCCGGGACCAGAACACGCCCCGGGGTGGCCGGTCGCCGAGATCGAGCGCGCCCTCACCCAGCAGCCACTGCTCGTGCGGCACGCCTGCTGCGTCGAACGCCGCCGCGAGCGGCGCGTACCAGTCCGGATTTTCGTGCAGTACGTGGACCTTCACTCGTGACCTGCCTCCGCCCGGCCAACCCGTCAGGCACAGAGTAGGGGGTGGCTGAACCAGCACCTGCTGGCCCGGCCCAGCTGCTGCGGACCGCTGAACTGGTATCCGAACTTGTCCCGGCATTGATACCCATCTGCCTGCTGGCGGGGTAAGGTCCCCAGATCAGCCCCCTGCCGTAACGGGTGAAACGATGGTGATGGCCGAGCTTCTGCGCACTGCGGAGGTCGCCGAGGCTGACCGCTTCGCTCAGTGGCGGCACTGGATCTCGAGCACCTTCGTCCCGATGGAATGTGCCCGGGTCAGCCGGCGTCCGTTCAGCGGCGAGGTGGCCCACTGGACCCTGGGTGACCTCCAGGTGTCCCGGGTCGATGCGGACGCGCACACCGCGTCGCGTACCCGCCGGATGATCGCCGCCAGGGACGAGGACTGCTACAAGGTCGGCCTCGCGATCCGCGGGTCCTCCCGCCTCGTCCAGCGGGACCGCGATGTCCTGCTCAGCCCCGGGGACCTGACCATCTACGACTGCCGGCGCCCGTACACCATCACGTTCCCCGACGAGAACGAGATGTACTTCCTGATGTTCCCGTGCGACCGCTTGCGGTTGCCCCCAGCAGCCATCGACCAGGTCCTGGCCACCCGGGTATCCAGCAGCGAGAGCACGGGATCGCTGGTGGCGCCCTTCCTGCGCCAGCTGGTCGGCAACCTGGAGCAGGCCGGTGACTCCGTGAACCGCCGCCTCGCCGAGAACGTGCTCGACCTGCTGGCCACCCTGTTCGGGGAGCGCGCGGGCGGCCAACCCACCGATCCGGCGGTGGTGCGGCGGTCGCTGCTGCTCGCGGTCTGCGGCTGGATCGATGAGCACCTGAGCGAGCCCGGCCTCGACCCGGACGCGATAGCCCGCGCCAATCATGTGTCCGTGCGTTACCTGCACAGGCTCTTCCACGACCAGGGCACGTCGGCGGCCCGCTGGGTGCGCGAGCGCCGGCTGGACAACTGCCGCCGCGACCTCGAAGACCCTGCCCTGGCCGAGCGGGGCGTGCTCGCCATCGCGCGCCGCTGGGGCTTTGATGACCCGGCGCACTTCTCCAGGATCTTCAAGGCCAGTTACGGTGAGCCGCCGGGGCAGTACCGCCAGCGCGCCGACGCCGAAGACCGGCGGCAGGCCGCCCCGGCCAGCTGACAGCCGGCGGGACAGGCATCCCGGGTACCCGCTCGGTTCCGGCACCCCGTGCGCTGGCATCTCGTGCGCTGGCATCTCGTGCGCTGGCATCCAACGCGCGGGCACTCTGTGACAACCTGCCGCAGGCCCGTTGCCGCGATGCTGCTACCAGGCAATGGCGCACAGGAGGTTACCCCAGTGAGTCAACACGATGACAATGCACCGTCGGCGGCCGCGCAGACAGCACGCGCGCTGAGCCGTCGTTCCTTCGTGGGCCTGGCCGGAGTGGCCGGGCTGGGTCTTGCGGCTGGCTGCAGCTCGGGCTTGAAGAGCTCAGGCGGCTCGTCCACCGGAACCATCAAAATCGGTTTTGTCAGCCCGATGACCGGGCCGGACGCCGCTTTCGCCACGGCGAACCCATTCGTGCTCAAGAAGGTGCGGGAGGCATTCGCCAAGGGCCTGACCATCAGCGGGAAGAAGTACCGGGTCGAGATCGTCACCGCGGACAGCCAGTCCAGCGACTCGCGCGCGGCCCAGGTCGCCCAGCAGCTGATTACCCAGGACAACGTCGACATCATGCTCACCACGTCCGCCCCGGAGACGGTGAACCCGGTCTCGGACCAGTGCGAGGCAGCGCACGTGCCCTGCCTGGGCACGATCGTCCCGTGGCAGTCCTGGTTCCTGGGCCGGGGCGGCAAGATCGGCGCCACCGCCGCGGCTTCCTCCTCGTTCAAGTACACCTACCTGTACTTCATCGGCCTGGAAAACGAGCTCGCGGCGCAGGGACCGGGCTGGAAACTCATTTCGACCAACCACACGGTCGGCGGGCTGTGGCCGAGCGACGCGGACGGCCAGGCCTTTCGCGGCGCGTTCACCAAGGCACTGCCCGGAGAGGGCTTCAAGGTCTACGACCCCGGTCCCTACCCCGACGGGACGACCGACTTCACGTCGATCATCAACAAGTACAAGGCCCATAACGTGGAAATCGTCATGGGCTGCCCGCTGCCACCGGACTTCCTGACCTTCTGGAAACAGTGCAACCAGGTCGGGTATACGCCGAAGATCGCCGCCATCGCCAAGGCGATCCTGTTCCCCAGCGTCGTGAATGCGCTCGGGCCGCTGGGCCGGAACCTGGTGACCGACGCCTGGTGGACGCCGACCGTGCCGTATGCGTCCTCGCTCACCGGCATGACCGCCCAGCAGTACGCGAACGAGTTCCAGGCGGCCACCGGCCAGCAATGGCAGCAGCCGATGTCGTTCAACTACGCCGTGTTCGAGATCGCCGCGCAGGCGCTGAAGGCCGCGGGCGATCCACATGACCGGCAGGCCGTGGCGGCCGCTATCGGCCAGGCCACCGGGGAAGTGATCACCGGTAAGTTCGACTTCACCAGCGGGCCGGTGAAGAACGTGTCCACCCACCCCGACTACATGGCGCAATGGCAGACGAGCAAGGACCCCAAGTTCATGTATGACCTGGTCATCGTCAACAACGCGGCGGACCCGTCGGTGCCGATCACGGCCAAGCTCCTCCCGCTGTGACGCTGCTCCAGATCGAGGACGTGCACCAGCAGTTCGGTGCCCTGCAGGTGCTGAACGGCATCAGCCTGGCGGTGCCGCAGGGCCAGGCACTGGGCGTGGTGGGCCCGAATGGCGCCGGGAAGACGACGCTGCTTGACATCGTGGCCGGTGGCCGGCGGCCCACCCGGGGCCGGGTCCGCCTGGCCGGCCACGATGTGACGACGGCCTCACCAGGCGCCCGGACCCGCCGCGGGCTCGGGCGCACCTATCAGGTGCCCCGGCCTTTCGGGTCGATGACGGTGTTCGAGAACACCCTGGTGGCGGCCGCCCGGGGAGCGGACCTGCGGCGCCAGGCCGCGCATGAGGCCGCCTACGGCGCGCTGGTCCGCACCGGGCTGGCGGGCAAGGCCAATGTGGCGGCGCACCGGCTGACCCTGCTGGAGCGCAAACGGCTCGAACTGGCCCGGGCGCTCGCCACCCAGCCCGCTGTCCTGCTGCTGGATGAGATCGCCGGGGGTCTCACCGAACCGGAGACCAACGCGCTGATCGGGACCATCAGGGCAGTGCACGCGGCGGGCACGACGATCGTCTGGGTGGAGCACATCATGCGGGCCCTGACCCAGGTCGTGGAGCGGGCCGTGTGCCTGGCCGACGGCCGGCTGCTGTTCGATGGCAGCGCCGGGGAGATGCTGGCCGACCCCGCCGTCCAGCGGGCCTATCTCGGCGGGTCGGTCGGATGAGCGCTCTGGGCATCGCTGGGCTCGACGCCGGGTACGAGGACTTCCAGGCTCTGTTCGGGGTGAGCCTGGAGCTGGCCGCGGGGGAGACCGTCGCCCTGGTCGGGGCGAACGGGGCCGGGAAAACCACGCTGCTGATGTCGATCGCCGGGGCGCTGTCTCCGTGGCATGGGT
Organism: uncultured Streptosporangiaceae bacterium; assembly: GCA_964412845.1. Classification (GTDB taxonomy): domain Bacteria; phylum Actinomycetota; class Actinomycetes; order Streptosporangiales; family Streptosporangiaceae; genus JAWWPY01. The sequence continues at coordinate 14,659 of CAYPQM010000084.1, read as the reverse complement.
CGATCAGCCTGGACGGCACCGATATCACCCACCTGCCCGACTACCAGCGGGCCCGGGCCGGCGTGGTACTCGTGCCGGAAGGCCGACGGCTGTTCCCGAGCCTGTCCGCCGAGGAAAACATCCTCATCCCGGCCGGCCGCCGGGACGCCGGCCCGTGGACCCTGGATGCCCTCTACGAGCTGTTCCCGATGGTGGCGGCGCGCCGCTCGCACCGGGCGGCGCTGCTGTCCGGGGGCGAGCAGCAGGCCGTCGCGATCGCCCGGGCGCTGGCGGCCAACCCCCGGGTGCTGCTGCTCGATGAGGTGTCGCTGGGCCTGGCGCCCGCGATCGTCGATGCCTTCTACCAGCTGCTGCCTCAGATCCAGGCGTCCGGGGTGTCGATCCTGCTGGTCGAGCAGGACATCGACCGCGCGCTGGCGGCCAGCTCACGGACCTTCTGCCTGCTGGAAGGCCGGGTGGTGATGACCGGCGAGAGCGGCTCACTGGACCGCGATGCCCTCATCGCCGCTTACTTCGGCGCGCCCGCCGGGCCGCCCGGCACGGATCCGGTGATGCGGACATGACCTGGGTCAACGACCTGTTCCAAGGCATTTTCCTCGGCGGTGCGTATGCGCTGACCGCGGTCGGCCTGTCGCTCATGTTCGGGGTAATGCGGCTGGTCAACCTGGCGCACGGCGACCTCGCCGTCTGCGGCACCTACCTGGTGACCACGATCATGGCCGCCACGGGCGTGCCGCTGTGGGCCGCCATGCTGATCATGGTCCCGCTGGCGTTCGGCCTGGGCATGGTCCTCCAGCTCAGCATCTTCGGCCGGGCCCTGCGGACCGGGCCGACGGCGCCGCTGCTGGTGACGTTCGGCCTGTCGGTCATGATCGAGAACCTGTTGCAGCAGGTCTACTCGGCCAATACCAGGGGAGTGGGCGCGGGGAACCTCGACGTGGCCGCCATCCACCTCGGTGCCCTGGTGCTGCCCTGGCTCGCGATGCTCAAGCTGATCCTCGCGCTGGTGGTCATCGGCGGGCTGAGCGCCCTGCTCCGGCTCACTGCGTGGGGGCGGCGGGTCCGTGCCACCTCCGACGACCTGGCGGTCGCGCGGCTGCAGGGGATCCGGGTCCGGCCGCTGTTCGCCTCGGTGACCGGTATCGCGATCGCGGCCGCCGCACTGGCCGGCACCCTTAACGCGGTCACAACCGGGGTGTACCCAACATTGGGGGCACTCACATTGATCTTCGCCTTCGAGGCGGTGATCATCGGTGGTCTCGGCTCACTCTGGGGCACGCTGCTCGGCGGACTGCTGCTCGGCGTCACCCAGGTCCTCGTCTCGCAGGTGAGCGTGCCCTACGCGACGCTCGCCTCTCAGTTGCTGTTCCTCGTGGTGCTGGCGGTGCGCCCGCACGGCCTGCTCGGCACCCCCCAGGCAGTGGCCTGACAAGGAGAGATGATGGCACCAAGACGCTCCCGTGCGGCGCTGGCCAGCCCGGCGCTGACGCCCCCGGCGGCAGCGGCTGGCGTGGCGGTGAGCCGGTGGAGCCTGGCCGCGACGGTCACCGTGGCCCTGTCCGGGATTGCCCTGGCCGTGCTCGCCGCGGCGCCCTATCTCGCCGGGACCGGCATCACCCAGGCGCTGGTCACCCTGTTCCTGCTGGTCAGCATGGCGGCACTGTGGAACCTGCTGGCCGGCTACGCCGGGATGATCTCGTTCGGGCAGCAGGCCTACCTGGGCATCGGCGCCTATGTCGTGTACCTGGTGGGCAAGGCGGGGGTGAGTCCCTTCGCCGGGATCGCGGTCGGCGCCGTGGCCTGCGCTATCGCCGCGGTTCCCATCTTCGCGCTGCTGCGTCCCCTCACCGGCGGGTATTTCGCGGTAGCGACCTGGGTGGTCGCTGAGTGCCTGTTCCTGTACGTCACCAACCAGCTGTGGCTGGGCGGCGGCACCGGCGTCGGCCTGCAGCAGCTGTCCGCGATGTCGCCGGTGATCCGCCAGGCTTACACCTACTGGACCGCACTGGTGCTGATGGCGGTCGCCGTGGCCGGGGTCTACCTGCTGGTCCGCAGCAGGTTCGGGCTGGACAGCCGCGCCACCCGGGACGAGCCCGCGGCCGCGGCCGCGATGGGCGTGGAGGTGCAGCGCACCCGCTGGCTGGCCTATCTGCTCGCGGCGGTGGGCTTCGGGGCGGTGGGCGGCATGCTGCTCATCAACACCCTGTACATCGACCCAGCCTCCGTATTCAACGTGAACTACAGCGCCGACATGCTGTTCATGGTGGTGATCGGCGGCCTGGGCACCATGGAGGGGCCGATCATCGGGGCGGTCATCTTCTTCCTCGTCCAGCAGGAGTTCGCCCGCTACGGGGCGTGGTACCTGGTCGCGATCGGCGCTGTGGCGGTCGGGGTGGTGCTCGCCGCTCCCGGTGGCTTGTGGGGGGAGATCGCCACGCGGCGCGGCTGGTCGCTGCTGCCGGTGGGGTACCAGGTGCGCGGCGCGGGCCCGGCGGCCAGCGGTGATCCGGATGACTGACGGCCGGTACACGACCAGCACGGCCTTGCTGGAAGCGATGCGCGAGGCAGGCATCCGCTATGCGTTCGCGAACCTCGGCAGTGACCACACCGGCATCCTGGAGGCCTACGCGCAGGCCGACCAGGCGGGGACGCTGGCCATGTTCCCCGAGCTGATCCTGTGCCCGCACGAGAGCGTGGCCCTCAGCGCCGCCCATGGGTATGCGCAGGTCAGCGGGGAACCACAAGCGGTGCTCGTGCACGTGGAGTGCGGCACCCAGAACCTCGGCGGCGCCGTGCACAACGCCGCCCGGGGCCGTGTTCCGGTGCTGATCTTCGCCGGGCTCTCGCCGGTCACCCAGGAGGGCGAGCTGCCCGGTACCCGCAGCGAGTTCATCCAGTGGCTGCAGGACACCCCGGACCAGCGCGGGCTGGTCCGCGGCTACGTCAAGCACGAGCACGAGATCCGCACCGGGCGCAATGTGAAACAACTGGTCCACCGGGCGGTCCAGATCGCCCGCAGCGAGCCCGCCGGCCCGGTGTACCTGGTGGGCGCGCGGGAGATCCTGGAAGAGCCGCTGGAGCCACAGCCGGATCAGCGGGAATGGTGGAGCCCGGTCGCGCCCGCCGCGCTGGCCCCTGACGTGGCCGACGAAATCGCCGAGGCGCTGGAGGGCGCCCGCGACCCGCTCGTCGTCACGTCCTACCTGGGCCGCGACCCGGCTGCCGTCAGCGAGCTCGTGACGCTCTGCGAGATGGCCGCGATCGGCGTCATCGAGTCGGTGCCGATGCGGATGAACTTCCCCGCCGACCACCCGCTGCACTGGGGCTACCAGTGGAACAGCCCCGGCCAGAACTCGCTGCTGGCCAAAGCGGACGTGATCCTGGTGCTCGGCAGCGACGTGCCGTGGATACCCAGCAAGAACCGGCCCGACCAGTCCGCGCAGATCTACGTGGTCGACGTGGATCCGCTCAAGTACCAGATGCCGCTCTGGCACGTGCCAGCCCGGCGTTACGCCCAGGCGGATCTGGCTCTTGCCGTGCGCCAGGTGTCCTCGCGGCTTGCGGCCCGGGGCAGGCTGGACCGTGCGGTGGTCGCCGCCCGCGGCGCACGCTCCCGCGAGATGCACGACGCCCAGCGGGTCCGGTGGGCCGCGCGGGAACACCCGGCCGCCGACGGCAGCATCACGCCCGCCTACCTGGTCGCCTGCGTACGTGATGCGATCGGCCCCGATGCCCTGGTGCTCACCGAGGCCATCACGAATTACCTGGTGGTCAGTGAGCACCTGGCGGCCCGCCGGGCTGGCTCGCTGCTGGGCAGCGGCGGCGGGTCACTGGGCTGGGCCGGCGGCGCGGCGGTCGGTGCCAAGCTGGCCGCGCCGGAGCGCACGGTGGTGAGCCTGGTCGGCGATGGGTCCTACCTGTTCGGTATCCCCTCGTCCGCGCAATGGATGGCGCGCAGGTACGGTGCGCCCTCGCTGACCGTGATCTTCGACAATGCGGGCTGGAAGGCGCCAGTGCTGTCCACGATCGCGGTGCACCCGGCCGGGCTGGTCGCTGGCGGCGGCTTCTCCGCGAGCTTCCGGCCCGAGGCCGATCTGCCCGGTGTGGCAGCCGCGGCGGGTGGCGCATACGCGCGCACCGTCACATCCGCCGAGCGCCTGCCCAAGATCCTCGGCCGGGCGCTTGACCATGTCCAGCGTGGCCGGTCGGCTGTGCTCAGCGTGCGCCTGGCGCCGGCCTGAGAGCAGAGCGATGCGACAGCGCCAGGAGAGCACCGGCATGCGAGCGGGATCCCGCCACGGGCAGCAGAAGGAGTCGCCATGGCCCGGCTAGATAACAAGGTCGCCTTCATCACCGGTGGTGAAAGCGGCATTGGCCTGGCCACTGCCCGTTTGCTCGTCGCGGAGGGCGCGCGGGTTCATATCGCCGGGCTGGTCAAGGACCGGCTCGCGGCCGCCGTGGCCGAACTGGGTCCCGAGATGGCCAGCTGGAGCGTCACGGACGTCACGGAGGAGGACCAGGTCGTGCTGGCGTTGCGGCAGGCGGTCGACCGCTACGGCGGCCTGGACATCCTGTTCAGCAACGCCGGCATCAGCGGTGACATAGCCCCGATCACCGAGTACCGGGTCGACGTCTTCCGCCGGGTCCTTGACGTGCATGTGCTGGGGGCGTTCCTGCTGCTCAAGCACGGGCTGCCGGGCATGCGGGACGGCGGGAGCGTGATCATCAACTCCAGCGTGGTCGGGCTTACCTCCGACGGCGGCATCTGCGGCTACGCGACCGCCAAGCACGCGCAAGTCGGCCTCATGCGCACCGCGGCGAAGGAGATGGCGGCGCGCGGAATCCGGGTGAACACCCTGCATCCCGGGCCCACCGACACGGACTTCCAGCGTGACATCGAGGTCACCGCCACGGGCGCCGCGCCGGACGTGGCCGCACGGATCTTCGAGACCCGGATCCCGCTGGGCCGCCATGCCAGCCCCGAGGAGATCGCCCGCTCCGTGCTGTACCTGGCGAGCTCGGACAGTTCGTTCGTGACCGGCAGCACGCTGGCCGTGGACGGCGGCATGCACATCTAGCGGACGGGCTCATACCCCGCCCGGGGCGCCAACGGAGTGCGGGGCAGCTGACTCCGGGCGAGAAATGAAATCGATTGTTACTTCTATGCAAACTGCACCAGTCCACACTGACCTGCCATGTAATGCTTGGTACGTCGAACTGAGGTAGTGACGGCGCCGGAGGCGGGCGCGTAGGGGGTCGGGGGCTTGATGGTGGCTGTCCACAACTTCTCGTACGGGCTGCTGACGCCAGCCCTGGGTTATGTCATGTCAGTCCTGGGCTGTTTCCTCGGCCTGCGGTGCACGACGCGGGCCCGCGCCCTGCCGGGCGCTTCCCGGCTCCGCTGGCTGCTGCTGGCGGCGGTGTCTATCGGGACCGCGGGTGTCTGGGGCATGCATTTCATCGGCATGCTCGGCTTCAGCATCCCGGGCCAGACCGTCCGCTACAACGTGCCGATCACCATCGTCAGCATGCTGGTCGCGGTGGCCGTGGTGAGCATCGGCCTGCTCATCGTCGGATTCGGCGGTGACGGACCAGGGCCGCTGCTGGCCGGCGGCCTGGTCATCGGGCTCGGCGTGGCGAGCATGCACTACCTGGGCATGTCGGCGATGCGCATGCCTGACACAATGCGCTACGGCAAGGGGCTGGTGCTGCTGTCCGTGCTCATCGCCGTGGTCGCTGGGACGGCCGCGCTCTGGGCCGCGCTGCGGCTGCACAGGCTGTGGTCGACTCTCGCCGCGTCCATGATCATGGGCGTGGCGGTAAGCGGAATGCATTACACCGGCATGGCGGCCATGCACGTGTACGGCGCCGCGGCTTCCGGTGGGATGGCCAGCATGCCGGGTGGCGCCAGCGCGCTGTCCTTCCTGCTGCCGCTCATCCTCGGTATCAGCATCCTGACGTTCGTCCTGACGGCAGTCATCTCGCTGTCACCTTCCGAGGCGGAGATCCGCGAGGACACCGAGCTCATGGCGCGCATCGCCGGGAACCACGGCAGCCTCTCCGGGCCCGACTCCCACCGCAGCTTAATTACCCTGGCCGGGTATTCCACGATGAGCACGCAGTGGTGGAATGGGCGGCAGGTGAAAGCTCAGGACAGGCCGAACTCGCCAGCGCCACACGGCGCCGGTCAACTCCATGTCTCCATCACCTTCGAGATCAGTTCAAGCGATGCCTTCGGCGCCAGAGCCTCGGCCCGCAACGTATCGAACATCAAGCTACACGCCTTGATGACGTCGGGCTGATCGCTTATTTGCCCCCGTGCCGCCGCTTCCAGGTACCCGATATCGGGAGCGTCATCAAAGCCCGCAATCACGAAGTGACCCGACAGCCCGGCATGCGCACCCACGGACAGCGGGACAATAAGAATCTTGATCCTCGGATTCCTGGCCGCCTCGATCATCCGGGCTAGCTGCCCGTGCATCACCTTCGCGTCTCCGACCGGCCGGCGAAGAGCCCCCTCGTCCGACTCCGGCCGGGACGGCAGCGCCGCGACCGGGTGGATCGTCTAGGCGCGGCTTGGCTGGCCGCCAGCGGCCGAGCGCGACTCCGCAGCGTGCCCGATCTAGTCCAGCGCCTGATCGCCGCGTGGTCACGATTACCACATAGTTGCCAGGTCCCGGCGCTGTGCGGCGCTACGTTGTGCCCGATCGTCTCCCGGAGCCGGGGCGCAACCGGGCCCGGCCGGGATGTCGGCGCGCATATCGGGAGGTTCTTTCCATGACGGACACGACGGCTCCGCCCGCTGGGCCCAGCCCTGAATCTCCGCACGCTGTCACGGCCCCGACTGCGGGCGCTGCGGTCAGGTCGATCGACGCGGCCGCAGCGCACGCGGCGGCCCGCGCTGCGGAGATCCGCGCGGCACCGGAACTGCATAAGCCCAGGCTGGTCCTGTCCAAGCATGTCCGCGGCACCAGCGTGCTCGACAAGATCGCCAACGCGGTCAACAAGATCTGCGGGTCGATGTGGGTGTTCCTCGGCATCAGCATCGGCATCATCGTCTGGCTGTTCGCGGGGAACGTCATCGGCTTCGACAAGACCCCGTGGCCACTGCTGCTGACCATCCTCAACCTGCCGCAGCTATCCATCATGATCTCGCTGCAGGTGAGCGCGAACCGGGCGCAGACGGCCAGCGACAAGCGGGCGCTCGCCGACCACGAGACCCTGATCGCCCTGCATGAAATGGGCAAGCTGCAACTTGACATCCTGCGCGGCCAGAACCAGGTGCTGGACATCCTGGACAACTTCGCCATCAAGGACATGCCAGGACGGCAGCAGCAGATCATGGAGGCGACCAGCAAGATCCTCTCGATCGTCAGCAAGGACGCGCAGGCCGCCCCCGGCTGAGCCGGTCCGCGGGGGACGCCGGCCCAGGTGAGATGCTCACGGCGGGAAGGCGGGGACACATGAAACTCTTGGTGCTCGGCGCCAGCGAGGTCTACGACCTGCTGCCCTACGGCGAGTGCGCGGACGTCATGCGCGGGGCGCTCACGGCACTGGCCCGCGGGGAAGCACATCAGCCACTGCGCACCATCATCCGGCCGCCCGGCTCAGCCGGGCTGATGGCGCTGATGCCGTCCTTCCTGGCTGGAGACGACCCGGCCTACGGGCTGAAGGCGATCTGCATCTTCCCGGGCAACCCCGCGCTGGGCAAGGACGCGCACCAGGGCGGGGTCCTGCTGTCCAGCGCGCGGACCGGGGAACTGCTCGCCCTGGTGAACGGGTCGGCGCTGACCGAGATCCGGACCGCTGCGGTGTCGGTGGTCGCCACCAGCCTGCTGGCCCGGCCGGGCGCGGCGCACCTCGCGATCGTCGGCACCGGCGTCCAGGCCCGGGCCCATGCGCTGGCCATCTCGGCATCCCGGCCGCTGGCCGGGATCCGGATAGCCGGCCGCCAGGCCGGCCCGGCGGCCCGGCTCGCCGGGGAACTCGGCGACCAGCTGGCGGTTCCCGTGCTGGCGTGCGGTGACGTCCGGGAAGCGGTGGACGGGGCATCCATCGTGGTGACCGCGACCTCGTCGGCCACGCCGGTGCTGCAGCGAGAGTGGCTGGCCGACGGGACACACATCAACGCGGTCGGCGCGTGCCTCCCGGCGGCCCGCGAGATTGACACCGCGACAATGGCTGACGCGGCGCTCTTCGTGGACAGCCGGGAGTCCGTCGGCAGCGAGTCGGGGGACTTCCTGCTCGCCGTGGCCGAGGGCGCGATCGAGGCCGGCCACATCCGCGCGGAGATCGGCGAGGTACTCACCGGCGCCGCGCCGGGACGCCGTGCCGAGCGTGAGATCACCGTGTTCGAGTCGCTCGGCCTCGCCGTGGAGGACCTGGCGGCGGCGGCCCACCTCTACCGGAAGGCATCGCAATCTGGGGCCGGCCGCTGGGTGGAGTTCTGACCCAGGACACGCAATTACGCGTGATGGGCGATTACAGCGTATGAATATTCCATGAGCAAGCAGCCGACCGCCCCGCCTCCTGGCGACAAACCTGTCCCCACGGCTCCGCCGCCGCCGCCCGGCTGGCGGCACTGGCTGTGGCCCGGCGTCCTCCTCGTCATGGTGGTGCTCTACCTGTTCCTGCCGGGCTTTCATGCCACGCAGCAGGTCAGCCTCACCTACTCGCAGTTCATCAGCGACGTGAACGGCCACAAAATCAAGGACGTGACGTTCGGGAGCAGCACCAACGGCACGAACACCACGGTCACCGGGGCTCTCAGCAACGGCAAGCAGTTCACCACCGTGATTCCTGGCCAGCCGTCGACTGCCTTCAGCGCTCAGCTGACCGCGGACGGCGTGCAGAAAGTCACCGCACTCCAGTCGGGCCCTTCGCTGGGCTCAGAAGTGCTGTCCTGGCTGATCCTGCTGGTTCCGCTGATCTTCGTGATCTACCTGTTCCGGCGGCTCTCCAAGGGCGCGGCGGGCGGCGGGGCGCTGCAGGGAGTCCTCGGCGTGGGCCGGTCCCGGGCGAAGGTCTTCGATGCCGAGCGGCCGCAGACCAAGTTCAGCGATGTCGCCGGGTACGAGGGCGCCAAGGCGGAGATCGTCGAGGTGGTGGATTTCCTGCGCAACGCCGAGCGGTACCGGCGAGCGGGCGCGATGGCACCCCGCGGCGTGCTGATGATCGGCCCGCCGGGCACCGGCAAGACCCTGCTGGCCCGGGCCGTGGCGGGCGAAGCGGCGGTGCCGTTCTTCTCCGTCGCGGGCTCCAGTTTCGTGGAGATGTTCGTCGGCGTCGGCGCCGCCCGGGTGCGTGACCTGTTCGCCGAGGCCCGCAAGCGGGCACCGTGCATCATCTTCGTCGATGAGATCGACGCCATCGGCCAGCGCCGGGCGGGCACTGGTGCGGTCGTCGCCAACGACGAGCGCGAGCAGACGCTCAACCAGTTGCTCTCGGAAATGGACGGATTCGAGATGACCCAGGGGATCGTGGTGCTGGCCGCCACCAACCGCCCCGAGGTCCTGGATCCGGCGCTGCTGCGGCCGGGCCGGTTCGACCGGCAGGTCACCATCCCGCTGCCGACCCTCGCGGAGCGCGCCGCGATTCTCGCGGTGCACTCCCGGGGCAAGCACCTCGGCCCCGATGTGGACCTGATGGTGGTCGCCCGCGGCACCCCCGGCTTCTCCGGCGCCGACCTGGCCAACCTGGTCAACGAGGCGGCGATCTTCGCGGTCCGCGACAACCGGGAGATCATCACCGCCGAGGACTTCAGCGCGGCCCGGGACCGGATACTGCTCGGCCGCAGGGGCGACTCCAACGTGCTGCTGCCTGAGGAGAAGCACGCGGTCGCCGTGCACGAATCCGGCCACGCCCTGGTGGCCGTGCTCTCCGAGCACGCCGACCCGGTGGCCAAGGTCACCATCCTGCCCTCCGGGCAGGCGCTCGGCGTCACCGAGCAGCTCCCGCTGGTGGAGCGGCACCTGTACGGCGAGGACTATCTCAAGGAGTCGCTGGCCGTCCGGCTCGGCGGGCGCGCGGCCGAGCTGGTCGAGCTGGGGCAGGGCTCCACTGGCGCGGCCAACGACCTGGCCACCGCCACCGACCTGGCCACCAGGATGGTCCGCGAGTTCGGGCTGTCCGCCGCGCTCGGCCCGGTCGGGTACCCGGAAGGCGGATCGGTGTTCCTCGGCAGCGGCGGCGGTTCCGGGCTGTCCAGCAGGCCCTTTGCCGAGGCTACCCAGGCCATCATCGACACCGAGGTGTCCCGGCTGCTGCGGGAGGCCGAGGAGACCGCCGTCTCGCTGATCCGCGCGCACCGCGCCGAGCTCACCGCGCTGACGAATTTGCTGCTGGAGAAGGAGACGGTGGACGGCGAGGAGGTGTACCGCCTGGCGGGCAAGAAGATGCCGGAAAACCTCCAGGACGCGCACGCGATAGGCCCGGCCCGGGTCACCGCTCCCGCGGACGGGCTGGCGCACCATGCCGGGGCAGAGGATGTCGCACCGCCCCCGGAAGGGTAAGACCGGCAGGAAACCGGGCCCACGGCCGTGGGCCCGGTGGCGCGCCGGGGCGCGGCCCGGTAAGCTCACCCCATGCGACCCAGCCGCAACCTCCAGTGGTGGCGCCGCCGGTAAGGCGGTCCTGGTTCGCGCATACCAGAAGCGATCGCCCGGGCAGCGGCGGTCGCTTTCTCGCGTTCGCTGGCGCCCGGCCTGAGGCAGGGAGCCCCAGTGGATCCGGCAGTACACGGTAAGCAGGATGACCAGACGGATTTCGTCACCGCGGGCGGCGTCCGGGTGACCCGCACCGCTGAGCCGTTCAGCCCGTCGGCGCTGGCCGACATCTGCGCGCAGGTCGATGACCGGCGGGGCGGCGTGCTCAGTTCCGGCATGGAGTACCCAGGCCGGTACAGCCGCTGGCACATGGCTTATGTGAACCCCTGCGCCGAGATCGTGGCGCGGGGCAGGCGGATTTCGGTGCGGGCGCTGAACCCCCGGGGCGAGGTGCTGCTTCCGGTGCTGATCCCGGCTCTGCTCCGGGCCGGCACCCCGGTCCAAGACAGCCCGGTCCCAGGCAGCGCCGGCCCCGGCATGGAGGTGGTCGTCCCCGAACCGGCAGGCCTGGTGGCCGAGGAGGACCGGAGCCGGCGCCCCACCGTGTTCTCCGCCCTGCGCGAGGTCATCGCGGCGTTCGCGAGTGACGACCCGCACCTGGGCCTGTACGGCGCGTTCGGTTACGACCTGGCCTTCCAGTTCGAGCCGGTGACGCTGCGCAGCGACCGTCCCGATGATCAGCGTGACCTGGTCCTGCACCTGCCCGATGAGCTGTACGTGCTGGACCGCAAGCGCGAGGAGGCGATCCGGTACCGCTACGAGTTCACCACCATCGACGGCACGTCCACGCAAGGGCGGCCGCGGGATACCCCCGCCGAGCCGGCCCGCCGGGTGCTCAGGGGGGCGCAGGGCAGTGCCGGGGGACGAAGCGTGATGGCTGATGGCCTGGCCGGGGCGGTGCCGGCCCCGCCGGTTCCTGGCACATTCGCCCATGTCGTGGAGCAGGCCAGGGAGCGGTTCCGCCGCGGCGACCTGTTCGAGGTGACGCCCAGCCACATGTTCCACGGCCCGTGCGCGTCCCCGGCCGCGTTCTACGAGCGGCTGCGCGAGCGCAACCCGGCGCCGTATGAGTTCTTCTTCAACCTGGGCGAAGGGGAGTGCCTGGTCGGCGCGTCCCCGGAGATGTACGTGCGGGTCACCGGGGACCGGGTGGAGACCTGCCCGATCGCCGGCACCATCCGCCGCGGCACCGATCCGCTGGAAGACGCGGAGAACATCCGCTCGCTGCTCAATTCGCTCAAGGAAGAGTCCGAGCTGACCATGTGCACCGACGTGGACCGCAACGACAAGTCGCGGGTCTGCGTGCCCGGCAGCGTGCAGGTGATCGGCCGGCGGCAGATCGAGATGTACAGCCGCCTCATCCATACCGTCGATCACATTGAGGGACGGCTGCGGCCCGGCCTCGACGCGCTGGACGCGTTCCTGTCCCACATGTGGGCGGTCACGGTGACCGGCGCGCCGAAGACCTGGGCGATGCAGTTCATCGAGGATCACGAGGGCGGGCCCCGCCGCTGGTACGGCGGGGCGGTCGGGATGATCGGCTTCGACGGCGCGATGAACACCGGGCTCACCCTGCGCACCGCGCACATCCGCGACGGCGTGGCCGCGGTGCGGGCGGGCGCCACCCTGCTGTTCGATTCCGATCCGCTGGCCGAGGAACGGGAGACCGAGCTGAAGGCACGCGCTCTGCTGGAAACGCTGGCGGAGGCGGGAGCGGCTGCCGGGAAGACCCGCTGCGCCGCACGGAAACCCGGCACCACCCGGCCTGCCACGGGTCCGGGCGAGTTGCCGGGGGATGGCATGCGGGTGCTCCTGGTGGATCACCAGGATTCGTTCGTGCACACCCTGGCGAGCTACTTCCGGGAGCAGGGTGCCCAGGTGGCGACGCTGCGGGCCGGGTTTGCCCCGGCGGCGCTGGATGACTTCGCGCCGGACCTGGTCGTGCTGTCGCCTGGCCCGGGCCGGCCGTCCGACTTCGCCTGCGACGCCCTGCTGGCCGACCTGGACGCCCGGGGCTTGCCGGCGTTCGGCGTGTGCCTGGGGTTGCAGGCGATGGTGGAGCACGCCGGGGGAGACCTCGCGCTGCTGCCGGAGCCGGTGCACGGCAAGCCGGGCCTGGTGCTGCGCACCGCAGCCGGCCCGCCGCCCGACGGCGCCGCGGACGGCGGCGCGCCTGGCGGGCTGCTGGCCGGCCTGCCGCAGGAGTTCACCGCGGCGCGGTATCACTCGCTGTACGCGGTGCCCGGCCAGGTCAAGGAGGGCTTCGAGGTGACTGCGGTGACACCCGACGGGGTCGTCATGGCGATCGAGGACGAGGCGGCGGGCCGCTGGGCCGTGCAGTTCCACCCCGAGTCGATCCTGACCGCCTCCGGGGGGGTCGGGCATCAGGTTGTCGCGAATGTCCTGCGGCTGTGCCGGGCCCGCGCCGCCCGCACGCTCGTTCCCTGATGCTCACGGACAGCGGTAAATAGCCATAAAGGGGCCGTGCTCTGGATATCAGGGTGAATTACCTTGCTTCTTTGCCTGCAACTACACCTAAGCGAGTCAATGAACGTCCCCCGCGTTACATTTAGCCGCCCTGGCTGAATGCACGCCTGCCCGGCCGCGGCCTCCTGCCCGTCCTGTGCCGGTGTCTGGGCTGCACGCTCATCACCTGGGTCATCGCGCTTCCCGCAGTCATGGGAAGTCGCGCTGTGCTGCCTGTTAAAAGGGGGACTATTCGCATGTTCGGCACGGGGGAACCGCATTGCGGGAAAGGCCGGCATCGCAGAACGCGATGGGGCCAGGTCATCCGGGCCCGGTCGCTTCGCCGCGGCGGCTGGGTGCTGGCTGCGCTGGGGATCGCGGCGGCGGCACTGCTCGGGCCGCTGGTCGGTGCGTCAGCGGGCCTGCCGGCGGCCAGCGGACCGGCCGGCCTGCCTGGTGCCAGCGCGCTGCTGACCAGGGCGCCGTACCTGACTGACCTGACCGCCTCGTCGGTCGAGGTGACCTGGGCGACCACGGCCCAGGGCCAGGAAGCCGTCAGCTACGGCCCGGTGGGTAGTTGCGGCGCGCACTCGGTCACCGCGGCGAAGGGCACGTCGTTCAAGGTCGGCAGCGCGACGGAGTACCAGAACTCGGTGGCCGTGACCGGGTTGTCGGCGTCAACCGGCTATTGCTACCGGGTGACCACGGGCGGTTCCAGCCCGGTGGACCTGCTGGGCGCGGCCAACCCAGCACCGGCGTTCACCACCCTGCAGACCGCGGCCGGCACCGGGCCGCTGACGTTCGACGTCCTGGCCGACTGGGGGGACACCACCAACAGCGGCGTCAACAACGGCGCGATCAACGCCAACCAGAAGGGGGTGGATCACCAGATTGCCCAGAGCGGCGCCCGGTTCGCGATCTCGGCCGGGGATCTCGGCTATCCGGACGGCAGCCAGGCCACGTACGGGGATCTCAACCAGGTGGCGATGAACATCAGCGCCGTGTTCGGCCCCTCCTACTGGGCAGTTCCGGGGCAGAGCGTGCCGCTGTTCCCGGTCAGCGGCAATCATGGCCGGAACACCACTTTCCTGTCGAACTGGCCTGAGCCGCTGACTTCCGCGGACGGCATATACGCGCCGGTGGCGTATCCGTCGATCGACGGTTCCACCGCGGCCAGCTACCCGACCTCCTATTACGCGTTCTCGACCGGCGGGGCGCGGTTCTACCTGCTCGACGCGTCCTGGTCGGACACCAATCCCGGAACAGCGACCGGCGGGCCGTGCGGCTCGTCGTGCGCCATCTACCAGGTTGACCACGATGCGCACTGGACGGCGTCGTCCGCTGAGCACAAATGGCTGGTCAACGACCTGGCGGCCCATCAGGGCGGGCTGAAGTTCGCGTTCTTCCATTTCCCGCTCTACTCCGACACGTCGGCCGAGCCCAGTGACCGGTACCTGGGCAGCACGCCGGGCTCGGCGGGCAGCCTGGAGCAGTTGCTCAACAACAACGGCGTCGATCTCGTCTTCAACGGCCATGCCCACGGCTACCAGCGCACTATCGCGGTGCCCGGCGGGGTGACCAGCTACGTG